>DATCBW010000260.1:0-10948 GCA_036511615.1 Verrucomicrobiia bacterium
ATGAGTGCTGGCAGCGGCTCAAAGGGTGGTGATGCCACCGCTGATGGCGTTGGTGTTGGAGGAATTAAAGGCACAGCCACCGGCGGCCTGTTCCAAGCCGGTGACAACGGACAATCTGGTGGACAATACAATGGCGGGCAAGGCGGGGGAGTGTGGCGTGGCAGTCCAGGTTCGTATTATGGTGGTCCTGCAATATCAGGACCGGGTGGTGGTGGTAGTGGTGGTGATCCGCGCAACTCTGGTTTTGGCGGCAACTCTGGATCTGTCATGATTTATTATTAACCGAGGCAAAAGAATGAAAACACAGTTGTTATTCTTGTTGATTTCTATTTCAACCAGTGTGTTTGCCCAAAGCAGCGCGCGGTTTACCATCACCCGCAGCGTGGTTGCCGGCGGCGGCACGACGTTCAGCAGCAGCGCGCGGTTTCAATTGGGCAGCACCGTCGCGCAGCCACTCGCCGCCGTGCCAAAAAGCGCACGCTTTTCCATCCAAGGCGGTTTTTGGATTCGTCCCGCGCCAATCTTCTTTGCGCCAACCGCCGTGAACGGCAATTTTATGGTCTCAATTCAAAGCGAACTCGGCGAGACTTACACTGTGAGTTACGCCAATTCCCTCTCCAGCCCAAGCTGGCAGACCCTGACCAACATCACCGGCAATGGCTCGGTGATGACCGTGACCAATTCCGCGCCGGGCGTCGCGCAAAGATTTTACCGGCTCATTCAGCAATAAAGCGATTCACACCAGCTTCTTCGCAATCTGCTCGTCCAGAATTTCCTTCACCGTCAGGGCGACGATGACTTTGTGACTGCGCTTGAAGAATGATTCGATCTCCTGCAACGCATCCGAAGTGAAATCGAACGACACGAAGAAGCCTTTCTCGCAATCCTCGCGCATCATCATGGCTTCAAAGGCGTCTATGTCCGGGCGGCCGGCCTTGTCTTTTTGTTTCACCTGGATGGGATACCAGCGTTCTTTCAGGCCGAGTTCGCCTTCCTGCTGCTTGCGCGGGGCGGCGCTGGAACTCACGGGGAAGATGCGGCCATCCACGCCCATGTCGCCGACCTGCACCTTGTTGGGGATGTGCCGGGGGCGATGACGGCCCAGTTCTCAAATTCAAACGGCGGGATGACGCGCAGCTTCTCCACCGTCCACGGCAGGTCGCGGACGACGAAGCCGCGTCCGGCACGCCAGAGCCGTTCGCTTTCCGGCAGACCGCAAACGTCGCGCAGTCGTTTGGCCATGACGCGGCAGGCGGTGGGTGAAACATCATTGCCGATTCAGTTGTGCAAACATTCAAAGGATTAGCGAATATTTCTTCTTTCGCGTGACTCGGACCATCCGACTGACGGAGCATGGTCACGGCAGCTTGAAAATAAAGAACTGCCGGGGTTTGGCAGGGCTGACCGGGTTGGTGAAATGCAACTGACCATTGCCATCAAACGTGTTGGTCGTCAGCGCCGTCCAGTTGGTGAAGGGCAGGATCAGGTTGGTGCTGGCCAACACTACATAATTGCTGCCCGGGGATCCGTCGCTTTCAAAACTTAAAATTTGTTTCAGCATTCCCCAAGATGCATTCGTCGAAGTGTCGAAGGCGTGAAATGCAATGGATAAACCAACTGGTTTCTTACTGCTGGCGCGCACGGTAGAAGCGACGTGGATAATCGGTCCAGTTGCCATCGGTAAAATAATTGGTGCCATTGACGAGCGCATTGGTCTGCAGCGGCTGCCACACCGGGCTGGAAAGGTTGGTGCAAGCTTCGATGACGACAGATGAATTGGTTGCCCAAGAGACAGTGAAACTGAATCCGTTGGCCTGCGCGCCAAAGCCGGAGTTGCCGGTCAAAATAAGCGGATAGGGCAATGTCCACAATGCCGTGGACGCACCGTCAAAGGTCGTGTCCCAGCCAATGGTCCCAGGCAAGTAATAGACAATCGCGGGGTCATAATAGAACGCAGAGTAAACCGGGCCGGGAGCATTGCCACCGAAATACACACTGGTCAGTCTGATGCAATCGTAAAACGCACTTTCCAAGAGGCTGGTGACGCTGTTGGGTATCGTGACGCTGGTAAAACCACACGCAGCGAACGCCTCTTGCCCGATACTGGTGACGCTGTTGGGAATGGTGACGTTGGTCAGGCTGGTGCAACCGGAAAACGCATCGTCTCCGATGCTGGTGACGCTGTTGGGAATGGTGACGTTGGTCAGGCCGTAGCAATCATAAAACACATAGATGCCGATGCTGGTGACGCCGTGGCCAATCGTGACGCTGGTCAGGCTATGGCATGATGCGAACGCATTGGTTCCGATGCTGGTTACGCTGTTGGGAATTGTGACGCTGGTAAGCTTGGTGCAATCCCAAAACACACCGTCTCCGATGCTGGTGACGCTGTTGCCAATCGTGACGCTGGTCAGTTTGGTGCAATCGTAAAACGCGTAGTTTCCAATGCTGGTGACGCTGTTGGGAATTGTGACGTTGGGCAGGCTGACGCAATCGTAAAACGCATCATCTCCGATGCCGGTGACGCCGTTGGGAATTGTGACGTTGGTCAGGCTGGTGCAACCATTAAACACGTTGGTTCCGATGTTGTGGACGCCGTTGCCAATCGTGACACTGGTCACTCTGCTGCAATTGTAAAACGCTGCGGTTCCGAGGTTGGTGACGCTGTTGGGAATCGTGACGTTGGTCAGGCTGGTGCAATTGTAAAACGCATCGCTTCCGAGGTAGTTGACGCCGTTGCCAATTGAGACGCTGGCCATGAGGGTGCAATTCTGAAACGCATAGTCTCCGATGCTGGTGAGGCGGTTGGGAATTATGACGCTGATCAGGCTCCTGCAATAGTAAAACGCATAGGTTCCGATGCTGGTGACGTTGGTGCCAATCGTGACGTTGGTCAGGCTGCTGCAATTGTCAAACGCTGCGGATCCGATGTTGGTGACGCTGTTGGGAATCGTCACGCTGGTCAGGCTGCTGCCAAGGAAAAACGCCTCGTATCCGATGCTGGTGACGTTGGTGCCATTGATCGTTGCGGGAATGATAACATTAAGACCAGCAGCGGGATTATAGCCCGTGATGGTGATAGTGCCGTTTTGAACCGTGTAACTAAATTGCGCCCTGACAGGTTGAATCAACCCGAAAATCGCCAGCGCGACGAGCAGTGGCAGGGAGGCCCTGCCGGTTTTGAACAGATTTTGAATTTGTGTTTTCATAATCGGGATTTGCCGCTTCAAAATTTGATTTTTACTGAGCCGAAATTCCAAGCATTGCCCGTTCTAATTATTACTTCTCCCCATTGCAACCTTGATCAAAAACATTACCAAATTGCGCTTAATCGTCAAGTTGTTTATAAAGCTGACGGATGCCTGAAATTAACATTGCGCGTTGCCGGCGGCTCCACTTTGAAACTTATTTTTCCCAAAATCTGGTCGAGCAAGACTTTGACGTAGTGGCTGGCGTGCCAGTCGTAGTGGTAATAAAAGCTGACGGTCTTTTTGAGGACGCGGGCGAGTTGCACGCAGCGCGGCCTCATGTAGACAATGTAGGCGCGGGTGGATTCGTGGCGGTCGGCAAAGGCGCGCTTCTCCTTGGTCTCGCCCCGTGAAATATGGTGGAGGCAGCGTGGGTGTTTCGCGCGTGATATTATTTCACGGGGCGAGCCTCGTGAAATATGGTGGAGGCGGTGTGGGAGCGTCGTGCGGAATATTATTTCACGGGGCAAGCCCCAGCATTGGCCAGTCCGGCACGGACCGTCGTGCAGTTTGGCGAGTTGTTCCAGATTGTCGCCGCAATAAACAACGCGGGTGTCGAGGAGTGAGCTTGGACGTGCCCTCACCCGGCCTTCGGCCACCCTCTCCCCATCCGATGTGGCGAGGGAATCTTTTTTGTCCGCCCTCACCCCGGCCCTCTCCCCCGGGGAGAGGGAGTTTTTTTTCCGGCAACTTTGCGCCCCGGCGTCCCGGCGGCTGGTTTCGCGGCGGATTTCTTTACCATGCGCGAAGTTTGCGCGGAAAAATTATTAGCGTCAATCTGTGTTCGCGTGTTTGGCGTGGTTCGCGGTTCACCTCATCCGGCCTGCGGCACCTTCTCCGGGAGAAGGAATGACGATGGCGTTGCTTGGTGCTGTGGTTAAAAATTGACTTTCCGGCAAATTCAGAGCGGCGAGATGAACGAACTGGTTTAATTTCGGGTCAGAGTTACAATTCTTTTACAACTTCCAGCTCGCCCTTCTAATCGGTTTGGGAGTATTTAGTATGAAATAACGTCAAGTAAATCGTCGCTTTGCGTGTCATATCAATGGTTACAATTGCCATGAAACCCAAACTCATCCTCTGCCTCGCGCTCGTTTTGAGCTACAGTTTATCCAATTGAACCCATGAAAAAAGTCGCGCTGGTTTTTGTGGTGGCGGTCATTCTGCCGAGCCTTGTGCTCGCGTGGCTGGCCGTGCGCTCGCTGCGCGACCAGCAGTTCCTGCTCGAACGCCAGCAGTCGCTCCTGGATCAGCGCGTGACCGACGCGCTCGCGCAGAACATTTCCGATTACCTCGCGCAGCGGCAGCAGGAATTCAGCGTGCAGGTCGAAAATCTCGCCGCGCACCAGAATGCACAGACGCTGGCAGTTCAATTCGACGATCAAATCCGGCAGCGCTGGCCGCTGGCCGAGGTCGGCTTTTGCGTGACGCTGGCGGGAAAAATTCTTTCGCCGCCGCCCAACGCGCGGCCGGCGGCGCAGATGTTCCGCCTGGACAACAGCGATTTTCTGGGAAACATCGAAGCCGTCGAAGTGTATTGGAACGCCAACAATGCCAACGTCAACAACGCTTCGAGCTACGCCCGCAATTCGCCCGGCCAGTCCGCACCGGCTTTAAGCGGCTCAGTTGCGAACCGGGTGCCGGTGGCACCGGCATCGGCAATTGGCGGCGTTGCGGAACCACAATCGCGGCAGACTGTAGCGCAGTCAGTTCCAGCCGCCGCGCCGCCGCCGGGAAGTTTGGCGTATTCCGACTCCGTCGAAATCGGCGGTCAAAATATCGGCGGCGCCAGCCAGAGCCAGTCGCCGAAGCCGAACAGCAGGGCCGGCGGATTTGGCGGTGGCCGTGTGCAAGACGAACAAAAGCAATTGGAACAAACGCAAGCGCCAGTCGGATCCGCCGCCCAAGCACCCCAACGACAGCAGGAACTTTTGTTCACTAAAGATTCAGACACGCTGGCTCCTGCCACGCTGGATAAATCCGCATCGCTCAAGGACACTGCCGGCCAGCAGTTGTCACAGAACGCTTTCAATTACAAGGCGGCGCAGACGCGCAAGGTCAGTCCGCAAAGCCAGCAATTTCTGATTGCCGACAAAGCACAGGCCGTCGCGGACGAATCGCAAAACAACCTGTCGCGCGTGATTCCGGCGGAGGCGGAGTTCCGCCAGCTCATCGGCAATGAAACCGACGGAATGCTCGCGCGTTTCCTGCAAAACAAACTCAAGCTCATGTTCTGGCACCGGTTGAGCACCGAGCCGGACTTGATTTTCGGCGCGCAGTTGAATTTGGACCGCGTCGTGGACGGCCTGCGCGGTTTGATCCAACCCGACCCGGCGCTGCAAAATGAAATTTGTCTCGCGCTGCTGGACGACAACGCCAAGCCCGTCGCGCTTTCGCGCGCAAATTTTTCGGCAAACTGGAAGCGCCCGTTCGTCGCCACGGAAATCGGCGACGCGCTGCCGCATTGGGAAATCGCCGCGTATCTCGTTGATCCGGGTGCGCTCACGCGCGCCGCATGCATCGCGAATATCGCGTTTGGCCTGCTCATTGTCGTATTGGTGCTCGCGATAGTCGTCGGAAGCTGGCTCATCGTCAGAAGTCTGAACGCCGAACTGACACTCGCGCGGCAAAAAACGGATTTCGTCAGCAACGTCTCACACGAACTCAAGACGCCGCTGACATCCATCCGAATGTTTTCCGAACTGCTCGCCGAAGGCCGTGTCGCCGATTCGGCGAAACAGAAATCGTATTTACAAATCATCACCGCCGAGGCCGCGCGGCTCACGCGGCTCATCAACAACGTGCTGGATTTTTCGCGCATGGAACGCGGCGAGAAGAAATACAATTTTCAGCCGTGCGATTTGACGGACATTGTCAAAGCGTCAGCGGAAACTTTCCGTCCGCACCTCGAAGCGAACGGTTTTGCTTTCCATTGCGAATTGGCGGGAACAGCGATTCCCGTTCGCGGCGATGCCGATGCGCTGTCGCAAATCATCGTCAATCTGTTGTCGAACGCGGAAAAGTATTCCAACGGCATTTCATCTCCCTCTCCCCGCCCAAACGGGGAGAGGGCCGGGGTGAGGGCAATTGACAAGACTAACGACCTCCTCACCCCTGCCCTCTCCTCCGTCGGCGGAGGAGAGGGGGAAGAATCGCGGAAAGAAATCACGCTGCAACTGGCGCAGAAGCAATCGCCGCTGCCGCACGCGGAAATAAAAATTCTGGATCGCGGCGCGGGAATTCCGCGCGGCAGCGAGGAAAAGATTTTTGAGAAATTTTACCGCGCGCATGATTCCTTGAGCAGCGGCGTTCAAGGTTCCGGCCTTGGCCTGACCATTGCGCGCCAGATTGCCCGCGCCCACGGCGGCGACGTCGTTTATGAACCGCGCGATGGCGGCGGGAGCTGTTTTGTTTTGCGATTGCCAATCACTGGTGGCAGCCGACGTGAGGAGGCTCAAATTGAATGAAGGCGGCGCAGTTGAATCAAGAAGTCAGAGCCTCCTTACGCCGGCTGCTACGCGAATGAATATGAAAACGAAAATTTTAATCGTCGAGGACGACCCGCACATCTTGCTGGGGCTGGAGGAAGTGCTGAAAAGCGAAGGTTACGAAACCGCCTCGTGCAGCCGTGGCGACGAGGCCGTCGCCGCCGTTGCCAAATTCCAGCCGACACTTATTTTGCTGGACGTGATGCTGCCGGGCGCGAGCGGCTACGACATCTGCAAGCAGCTTCGCGCAAAAAAATTTGCCGCGCCCATCCTCATGCTCACGGCCAAAGGACAGGAAATTGACAAGGTCATCGGCCTTGATCTTGGCGCGGATGATTATGTGACGAAACCTTTTGGCGTGCGCGAACTGCTGGCAAGGATTCAGGCGTTGCTGCGTAGAACAAGTTCAGCCGCCGGCAAAAATGAATCCGACACCATTTTCCAAATCGGTTCAGCGAAGATTGATCCAAAGACATTTCAAATGAAGCGGGGGATGGCGGTGGAGGAATTGACGGCCAAAGAATTAAAGCTGTTGCAGGTCTTTCACGCGCACGCGGGCGAGGTTTTGTCGCGTGACAAACTTTTGAACGAAGTCTGGGGCTACAATTATTACGGCACGACGCGCACGCTGGATCAGGTCATCGTGCAACTTCGCAAAAAACTTGGTGACAACGGCGGCGAACCCAGGCACCTGCTGACCATTCACGGCGTCGGCTACAAGCTCGTCGCCTGACGCCGATGCAAACCGAGCGCTGTTGCCGGCAATCCATTTCGGGGCCGCAGTCATTCTCGTTCCAGAAGAAAGACAGTGGACGGCTTTTCATCCAAAATCGTCTGGAGGTTGAGCATGGCCGGATAATCCTTGGGGCTGACGATGGCGGGGACTGTTTCCATTTGATATTCCATTTCGTATTTGCCGTCCGCAGTGTCGCTTGTGACCAGCGCGTGCGAACCGCCAGGCGCGACCAAGTTCTTTGCCTGGGGAACAATGCCGGTCTGGTGAAATCCGGGCGGCATTTCGATTTCTGTATGAATGATTTGTTCGTTGCCCTGCGAAATGTAAAACGGCAGTGAACGCTGATCCGCTCCGGCGGAAAACAGCGACGGAGTGAACGGCAGGGCGAAATAGAGAAATTTTCCGTCCACGACGGCGTAACGGTCCATCGTCACGGTGAACTGCTCCAAGCCGGGATAGGTGTCAAATTTTGTCGTCAAATCACCCACCGGCTGCGCGCCCTGGCCGACGCCGGAAACCAGTTCCTGAAAATAATGTTTCCGTTCCTCCGGCGGCAGCTCCGAGAAATAGCGGTTCAGGCTGTTGTAAGTTCCGCCGTAATAATGCCGGGAAATTTTGATCTGCGCCCGGCCGTCATCCGTCAGCGAAACGGCATAGTCGGTATCCGTCTTGTCCTGGCAATTTTTCGCGGCGTGGATCGTTTCCAGCTTCTGGCCCGACAGCAGCATACCGAGCTTGTCGTCATAAGGCGTGGTGCCGAGTTGCGAGTATTGATCGGTGTCGTTCAGATAAAACGGTTCGCCGTCCACGGTGATTTTTACCAGCGGCGCGGTGAAATTGTCCGGCAGCGGAAATGACTGCGTCACGTTGGTGATGCCCGCAATTGGCGGCAGGCCGGAAGCCAGGACGAATTCAGGTTGGAATCCCGCCGCCGTCAGCATCGCATAAAATAGAATGGCGCGATCCGCCGCGTGACCATATCCGTCTGCCAGTGTCGTGTCGGCGTCGGAAAGTTCGCTCAACGGCACATCGGTGAACGACGGCCCGGCTTCGCGAATGGACACGGCAATGAAATCACGGATGGCCTTGATCGCATCCAATTTTGTTTTGGCCGCGCTGGTCAACTGACGCGCCATGGCAGCGGCCTGGGTGGATTTTTGCGAATGGGCGAGCATGGCATCGTTCAACGCTTTCCAATAATCCGCCGGGTTTCCGACAAAATAATCCACGCCGGGTTCATAATTCCATGCTGGCGGCACTTGCGTTTCGGCCGGCAGCGCTTTGACTTTTTTGGATTGCCATTGAATGGTCTGAAGGCCGTTGGCAATTTCATCCCGTTTTTTTAAGCCGCCGGTTGTCATCTCGCTGACGATAACATTCGTGCGCGCGATGAGTTCAAACGATTTTTTATCCAGGGCATCGGGAAATTGGAACGGCTCGAAGCCGGCAAGAAACGGCAGGTCTTTCATGGTGATCTGAAATTCCACTTCGATGGTGGAACCGATTTCCACGCCCGGCAAATCCGCGACCAACACTTTTCCGCCCGTGTAACGCTTGGCCGACGGGTTCCAACCTTGATCCATCACGTTGATTTCGCCCGGCGATATTTCATGGCGCGCGCCGGTTTTGGAAATCACGACGGCGTGGATGATCCGGGCTTCCTCGCAGGCCGGGTTGTAGTCAATTTTTATGTCGGCCTCCCGGATTTTGCCGCCGTAATTGAGAATGCGTTTGGAATAAGCCACCGTATAGACAGCCGTGTGCGGGTCGGTCACTTTCAGCGTCTTGTGGCTGGTCAGAATTTCGGCGTCGGATTCCACGAGCGATTGCCCTGGCCGGTTCTTCGCCGCCGCCGCCGTGGTGACGGCATGGGGTTTCAGCGCGAGAATGAGATTCTTGCGTCCGTCATAGGCCATGTCTTTCAAGACCTGTTTGAGTTTCAAATACTCTGCGGGCGAGAACTCGACCGTTTTCAATTTGAATTCGCGTGTGCAGTCCAGCGAACCATTTTGATAGGCGGCGTGTTCCTGATAGTCCACACAGTCATCGTCCACGGACGCAAAGGCGGGAATGGAAATCGGCGCGGCAAATCCGTTCCCCAGCTTGAGGGAAACCTCCTCTTGCACACCGCAGGTCACTTCTGTCTGGAGCGGATATTTTCTGGTCGCCAGCCCAATGCTGTCCAGGAGAATGCGGCTCGCCACGCCCAGATCGCGCGTGATCCACGGCAGGCTCACAACGGATTTGTCGTCGCCACTGGCGGTCAAGCCGGTCGCCGAAAATTTCAGTTCCGCGTGGAGCGGCACCGACACGTCGAGCACGTTTTGCGGCGTGATTTTGAGCGACTCCACTCTCGCGCCGGGCATGACCTCTTTCAGTCTTTGTTCAAAGAACCGGCGCTCGTCATCAGGTTTGAGGTGGGAAAACAGATTGCGGTAGGCGTCGTCGTTCACGCCTTCAAAGGATAATTCCGACGTTGCCTGCAGCCGGCCGGCGGTGGAAAGCGTTCCCGTCGTTTTGACGATGAGCATGTGTTTTTCCGGTGGCGGAACCGGGCTGACGAGAAGCGTTTCGCCTTCGGGCCGGCAGACCAGATAGCTCCGGTTGCAATCATACGACGGCAGCAAATCCCGCGTGTTTTCGTCCGTCGGATCCATCAGCGTGTATTCGCCCTTTTTCAATTCAACACAGACAATCGCGTGATTGAAATCCGGCTCCGGCACTTCTTTGTCGCGGCGTGCGCCGACGTTGATCAGCACCGGATAGGCGTTGAATCCCGCCATCCGCAGCATCTCCACCAGCAACCCCGCCTTGTCGCGGCAGACGCCGTATTTTTTGTCGAACGTCAGGCTAACGTCGTGCGGCTCAAAACCCGGCCGGTCTTTTTCCGGCGTCAACCCCATGTAACGGATATTTTTCGAGACGTAATAAAAAATCGCTTTCACTTTGTCCAAATCCGTCGGCTGGTTTGCGATTAAATTCGCGTTGGTCTGCTGCATTTCCGGCGTGAATTTTTCCAAATGCGGCAGGCTCAAGTTCCAATACCATTTGGAAATCGTCTGCCAGTCCGGCACCGTGCTGACGAACAGCCGTTGCAACACCATGTCATACGGCGGCATGGACGGCTCGTCGAACATCTGCGGCACATTGTTGACTTCCCAATGATAAACAATCGCGTTGGCATTGGTATGTATCGTGGACGCCACCGTTCCGGGAATTTCCGCCCGCAGGGCGATGCGCTGCAACGGCAGATTCAGCGGCGCGTGGACTTCGTAGGCGACGTGATGGATGTAATTGTCGCCTTCAAATATGTTCTCCTCATCGTATTCATCGGGCATGATCGAGCGTTCCACCGTCTGGCGGGCGACGGTGTGAACCAGGTCGCCGATTTCCAGTTGGGGAATGTTGACCCGCAGCACACGGATGTTCGGGTCGTAGATGTTTTCCGCCATCTGGCTGTCATCAATGGATTCTTT
>DATCBW010000261.1:0-12572 GCA_036511615.1 Verrucomicrobiia bacterium
GTCCTCGCCATCAATTCGAAAACAAACTTCGTGACCGTTTGCGGACTGGCTCGGCAGCATTTCAAAAGGCAATTGCATTTACTTTTCAAGAATGCGGCTGGCCATTTACTGGCGCTGCCGGAGCCAAAATCACTTCCACCCCGCGTTCGCGCAAGCCGGCAACCAGTTCGGGTGGCGCTTGGTTGTCGGTCACAATCGCGTCCACCATGTCAAGTCCACAAAGCGGCGAAACGGATTGCCGGCCAAACTTCGAGTGGTCGAGGCAGAATATCACTTTTTGCGCGGCCTTGAGCATCGCCCGCTGAATCTCAATCAACAGCGCATGCGAATTGGTGATGCCATCCAGCGTGATGCCGCCGGCGCTCATGATGGCCATGTCGGTGCGCATTTTGGAAAAGGTCTCGACCGTCATCGGGCCAACCAAGACTCCGAGGCGCGGATAAATCACACCCCCCGCCAAAATCACCTCCACTTTGTTGGCCGAGGCGAACAGGTTCGCCACCGGCAGCGAGTTGGTGACGATCTGCGGCGTTTTTTCTTCGAGAAATCGCGCGACGTGGCAGACGGTCGTGCCGGCATCCAGAATCACGCTCTGGTGTGAACCGATCAATTCCGCGCACGCCTTGCCAATCTGCTCCTTCTCTGAAAGCTGCCGCGTGTCGCGTGCCGTAAAGGCGAATTCATCCGTTTTCGGCGCGATGATGCGCGCTCCGCCGTGCGTCCGCCGCAGATTTCCCGCTCCTTCCAAGGCCGATAAATCCCGCCGGACCGTCGAAACCGAGGCTTCCACATGCTGGGAGAGTTCTTCCAGCGACGCGAATTCCACACGTTGAAGGTAGGCTTCAATGCGATGTTTGCGCTCTTCAGAGGTCATTGCCTTTGTAGTTTGGAAGATTCTGGAAGTATTTGCAATATATTTATTGACATGGTTCAAATAATTCCAGCATTCTATGTCCATGCAAGCGCACAAAGTCTTCCAATACGTCTCGAATTTCTGGAACGACGCCGAAGCCGCCAAGCTGAAGGGCGTCGAACGCCTCGTCTATCGCTCCAACAAGCTCGGCGCGGACCAACGCCTCACGAACACCGGCGGCGGTAACACGTCGTCCAAGCTTGTTGAAATTGATCCGCTCACCGGCAAAAAAGTCGAGGTGTTGTGGGTGAAAGGTTCGGGCGGCGACCTGCGCACCAGCACGAAGGAGAATTTCTCATCGCTCTACCAGAGCCAGTTAATCGCGCTGCAAAAGAGCTACGCCAAGCGCAAGGACAAGGGCCTCAAGTCGCAGGCCGAGGACGACATGGTGGGGATGTATTCGCACACGACGTTCAAGTTGAACCTGCGGGCCAGTTCCATTGACACGCCGTTGCACAGTTTTATTCCGGCAAAGTTCGTGGATCACATGCACCCGAACGCGATCATCGCCGTCGCCGCCAGCAAGAATTGCGAGAAGCTCACCAAGGAAATTTTCGGCGGTGAAATGGCGTATGTGAAGTGGATGCGTCCCGGCTTTGAACTCGGCCTCGCGATGCAGGCCATCTGCAAAAAGAACAAGAAAGCCAAGGCCATCATGATGGGCCAGCACGGCTTCATCTCTTGGGCGGACGACGACAAGGAATGTTACCTGACCACGCTGGATTTCATCGAACGCGCGTCGCAATACATCGAAGCGAAGTATCAAGCCAAGGGCGACGACGCAACCGCGTTTGGCGGCCCGAAGTATCAAACGCTTGCCGCAGAAGAGCGCAACCAAGTGTTTGCGGTGATCCTGCCGTGGCTGCGTGGACAGGTGAGTCAGCAGAAGCGCTTCGTCGGCACGGTGCAGGACGACGCAGAAATTTTGCGCTACGTCAATTCACACGCCGCCGCACGGCTGTCCGAACTCGGCACAAGCTGTCCTGATCATTTTCTCCGCACGAAAATCAAGCCGTTGTTCGTGGACTGGAATTCGCAGTCTGGCGACGTGGCTTCGCTCAAGAAAAATCTCGCCGCCGGGCTGGAGCAATATCGCAAGGACTACGCGACCTATTACAAGAAGTGCAAACGCGCAAACTCACCCGCGATGCGCGACCCGAACCCAACCGTTATATTGATTCCTGGCTGCGGCATGATTGCGTGGGGCAAGGACAAATCCGAATCTCGCGTCACGGCGGAATTTTACAACTGCGCGGTGGAAGTCATGCGCGGTGCGGAGGCAATTGATAAATACATCGCGCTGCCGCAGCAGGAGGCGTTCGACATCGAATACTGGCTGCTCGAAGAAGCGAAGCTCAAGCGTATGCCGGCTGAAAAGGAACTCGCGCGACAGGTCATCATCGTGATTGGTGCGGGTTCGGGCATCGGCAAAGAAACCGCGCATCGCCTCGTGAAAGAAGGCGCGCATATCGTCTGCGTGGACTTGAACGCGGACGCCGCCAACGCGACGGCGAAAGAAATCACCGACAAATACGGTCTGGGCATCGGCGTCGCCGGCACGGGTTTGTCCAATTGCGGCCCAGCCATCGGCCTTGCGGCGAACATCACCGACCGCGCGAGCATCCGCAAAATGCTCGATCAAGTCGCGCTCGCTTACGGCGGCTTCGATTCGATTTGCGTGACTGCCGGAATTTTTGTGCCGAGCGACACGACCGGCCACATTCCCGACGACAAATGGGCGCTGACGTTCAACATCAATGTCACCGGCAGTTACCTCGTCGGCGATGAAGCGTTCAAGACGTGGAAGGAACAAGGTTTGCGCGGCAACCTTGTGTTGACCACGAGCGCCAACGCCGCCGTCGCGAAAAAAGGTTCGGTCGCCTACGACGTTTCCAAAGCGGCGGCCAACCATCTCGTGCGCGAACTCGCCATCGAACTCGCGCCGCTGGTGCGCGTGAACGGCGTCGCGCCCGCGACCGTCGTGCAAGGCTCGGCGATGTTCCCGCGCGACCGCGTCGTCGGCTCGCTCGCGAAATACAACATCCCCTACAAGGACGACGAGGCGACGGACTCGCTCGTGACCAAGCTCGCGCAATTCTACGCCGACCGCACACTGACCAAATCTCCCATCACGCCCGCCGACCAGGCCGAAGCCTATTTCCTTTTGGTCACTCAACGTTTGAGCAAGACCACCGGCCAGATCATCACCGTGGACGGCGGGTTGCACGAGGCGTTTTTGCGGTGACAACCCGGTTATGACGAACCTCCAGGAAAAGGTAAAGGCGTTGCTCAAGTTGTCGCATGACTTGGCCAATCCATTGCGACCACTGGCCATTTTGGGCGAAGGCAACACTTCCACCCGCTTGAGCGACGAGACATTCATCGTCAAGGCCAGCGGCAGTTGCCTGGGTTCATTGAGCCAAAAAGACTTGGTTGAATGCCGAAGCGACGTGCTGCTGCCGTTGCTGGACAGTCGTGGAATGCCGGACGCCGAGGTGGACAAGACTCTTATGTCTGCGCGGGTTGATGCCAAAGCCAGAAAACCATCGGTCGAGGCGCTCTTTCATGCGTGGCTGCTGACATTGCCAAATGTGGAATTTGTCGGCCACACCCACGCGCCGGCGGTGAACGGAATTCTTTGCTCCCCGCGCGCGAAAGAATTTGCCATCCGGCGGATATTTCCGGATGAGATCGTTTGTTGCGACGTCGAATCCGTGTTTGTTGCCTACACCGATCCGGGTCTGCGGCTCGCCCAAGAAATCCGCAGGCAAGCGGAATCGTTCATCAAAAAACATCAACGCCCGCCGCGCGTGGTGCTGCTGCAAAATCACGGCATCATCACCCTCGGCAAAACGGCGGAAGCCGTGCTGGCCGCGATGCTCATGGCTGAAAAGGCGGCGCAAATCTGGCTGGGCGCAGCGGCGTTGGGCGGCCCGATCTTTCTGACGGACAAAAACGTGGTGCGCATCGCGGGCCGCCCCGACGAGGCCCTGCGGCGCAAAGCGCTGAATTTGTAAACCGGGCAGGTTGATGGCTTGTTTTCTCAATTCTTCGACGAATGGTTCCGCCGCGCGGAAGTCAAAGCATTGCGGAAAATCAAAAACCCAGCCATCATCGCGCGCAGCCATCAAATGAAAAGCCTTTGGAATGATTCGGAAGCGATGCAATTCGCGGGTGACCTGGCCCAGCGCATCTACACTTCACGACTGCTGGGACGAGACGCCTCGCTTGTTCTGCACGGCGGCGGCAACACCTCCGTCAAAGCCCGCGAGAAAAATATATTCGGCGACGACGAGGAGCTGCTTTACATCAAGGGCAGCGGCCGCGACCTCGAAACGATTGATGCCAGCGGCTTTTCGCCCTGCCGGCTGGCACCCCTGCTCCGGCTGGCTCAATTGCCCGCCCTGGCCGACTCCGCGATGGCGCGCGAACTGAAGTGCAGCCTGACTAATCCCGCTGCGCCCGCGCCGTCAGGCGAGGCCATCGTGCATGCGCTCATTCCGCATAAGTTCGTGGATCACACGCACACCGACGCGTTGATCGCGGTCATGAACACGCCCGGCGGCGAGGCGCGCGTCCGTGAGATATATGGCGACAGTGTGGTGGTCGTGCCTTATGTCATGCCGGGCTTCAAGCTCGCGCGGCTGGTCGCCGAATTGTTTCCGAAACACGCCACCACTAAAACGGTTGGCATCGTGCTGATGAACCACGGGCTGTTCACGTTTGGAGACACAGCGAAAATTTCCTACGAACGCATGATCGAACTGGTCACGCTGGCGGAGAATTATCTCAAACGCAAAAATGCGTGGACGATTCCAGCCCCGACCGCAGCCGCACCGCCACGCACGTTGCGCCAGGAAATCGCCCAAATGCGCCGGGACGTTTCCGCCGTGGCCGGCAAACCGATGCTATTGATGACGCATCATGACGCGGCCTGCCTGCACTTCGCCCGACGCGCCGATATTTCGACCATCGCGCGGCAGGGACCGGCCACGCCCGACCATGTTTTGCGCACCAAGCACCTGCCACTGGCGAGCCGTGACGTCGCTGCGTATCGCGCGGAATACGAAAAATATTTTCAGACCCACGCCGCAAAATCAGAGCAAAAACTGCGGATGCTCGATGCCGCTCCGCGCGTGATGCTCGACCACGACTTCGGCCTGGTCACGATTGGCCGTTCCGCCAAAGATGCCTCCATCGCCGGCGACATTTATCGCCACACCATCGAGATCATTTCTCGTGCAACCATGCTCGGCGGCTGGCAGGCGTTGCCGGCGCAGGACATTTTCGACGTTGAATATTGGGATTTGGAGCAGGCGAAACTCACTTCGGCCGGCAACCCGCTAAAATTTGCAGGCGAAGTCGCGCTCGTCACCGGCGCAGCGTCCGGCATCGGCAAGGCGTGTGTGGAATCGCTGCTGCAACGCGGCGCGGCGGTGGCCGGCCTCGACATCAATCCCGCCATCACCGACCTTTGGCCGCGCGCAGACTTCGCCGGGTTTGTCTGCGACTTGAGCGATGAGGCGCAGATTCCCGATGCACTGGAGCAAGCGGTGCGGGCGTTTGGCGGACTGGACATGTTGATTTTGAACGCCGGAATTTTTCCCAAGGCCAAACCCATCGCCGAGCTTGAGACTGCCGCGTGGCGCAAGGTGATGCAGTTGAATCTGGATGCGAATTTTGCGCTGCTGCGCGAGGCTCATCCGTTGTTGAAACTCGCGCCGAACGGCGGACGCGTGGTGGTCATCGGCTCCAAAAACGTTCCCGCGCCGGGACCGGGTGTGGCGGCGTATTCCGCGTCCAAGGCCGCGATGAACCAGCTTGCCCGCGTCGCCGCGCTGGAATGGGGCGCTGACAATATCCGCATCAACACGATCCATCCCAATGCCGTGTTTGACACCGGCCTGTGGACGGAGGAAGTGCTGGCCGCCCGCGCCCGCAGTTACGGCCTGACCGTGGCAGAATACAAGACCAACAACCTTCTCAAAGTGGAAGTTGGCAGCCATGATGTCGCAGAACTGGCCGCTGAAATGTGCGGTTCGTTGTTCGCAAAAACCACCGGTGCGCAGGTGCCCGTGGATGGCGGCAACGAGCGGGTGATCTGAACCGCAATGGCACCGGCAAAACTGTTTTGCCAGCGCTGCCGCCTTTGTTACGCTGTTGCAATGCGAATTCTCATCTGGCTTTCCAGTTGCGCGCTGGCGTGGTCCGTTTCGGGCGCGGAACTGCATTTTAATTTTGGCGATTACCCCGAAGGCAGCTCGCCGACAAATTTTCACGCCGCGCTCGCCGGTGGCGGGGCCGCGCCGGACTGGAAAATTGTGTCGGCCGAAGTGCCCTCCGCGTTTGCACCGTTCAACACCAACGCGCCGGTGGTCAACCACGCGCGCGTCCTGGCGCAGACCAGCGGCGACATGACGGACGAACATTATCCAATGTTCATTTACGACGGTGACACGTTCAACAATTTCACCTTCAGCACGCGGTTCGAGATCGTTGGCGGCATCGCCGAACAGATGGCGGGACTGGTGTTTCGTTTTCAAAACTCGTCGAACTTCTACGTCGTCCGCGTGAGTTCGCTGGGGCACAACTTGAGGTTTTACAAGGTCGTGAACGGCTTGCGTCCCAGTTTGATCGGGACGATGGTGGACGTTCCCGCCGGCACCTGGCACAAGCTCACCGTGAAATGCGAGGGCACGCAGATCAACATCTTCCTGGACGACCGGATGGTCCTCTTTAACAGCTTGACGACGATCAACGACAACACGTTCACCGACGGCAAGCTCGGCTTTTGGACGAAGTCGGACGCGTTGAGTTATTTTGCCGATGCCGAGGTGGATTACCAGCCGCGCGTGCCGGCGGCGCAGCAGATGGTGAACAGCGTCATGGAACAGGAGCCGCGCATCGTCGGGCTGCGGATTTACACGCTTCAGGCGACCAACACCACGCGGATCATCGCCAGCAAGGAAACGAGTGAAATCGGCCAGGCGGGAACCGACACGGAATGGCAGGCCATCCAGGACGGCACGCAGTTTTTCGGGCGCGACCACGGCACGGTGCTGGTGACGATGCCGTTGCGGGACCGCAACGGCGACGACATTGCCGCCATGCGCGTGCAGTTGAAATCCTTCTTCGGCGAGACGCAGGACAACGCCGTGACGCGCGCCATGATGATCCGCAGAAAACTGGAGGCGCTCTGCACCTCGGCGGCTGACCTGCGAAAATAAAACCTTCCGCAAAAATGTTATTTCGCCGGCGCAGTCGCCGGCGCGGGCACTTCCGCCGGCGTTCTCACGTCCGGCAGATCCCCGGGCTTCGGACGCCGCACACCGCCGATCACCAGCACGTTGCCGTTCTGGTCCACGGCCAGCCGCGGACGGGTGTTGAAGTAATCGTAAATTTCCGTGCGCACCACCAGGCCGTCGGGATTGACGACGCTGTAATTAAACGCCTGCGCGCCCGACTGCCACAGCACGTGCAAGTGGCTGTAGCGGTCCACCTGCGCCTCCGGCCGGCTGAACGACACCGTCTGTCCCAGCGGCGTGGTCTTGAAAATCACCGCCTCCGCCGCGTCGCTCAACTGCACATACAGCCGCATCTGGTCGTGCAGATAGCTCACCTGCTCCAGCGTGAACTTGCGCATCACCGGCACGCCGTTCGTCGCCGGCACGCCGAAATTCTGCGACCACAGATTCGCGCCGCTGACGATATCAAAAGATTTCCGTGCGCTTGAAACTTCCGCCGACAACTCCTTGATGCGCAGCGTGGCGGTGATTTTGTAACGGCCCGGCCTGGTCAGCCCAAAATAGGGCGCGAGATCCACAGGCACTTTCCCTATCTGCGACGACTCCAGGTCAAACGCGCCGGGCAACGGCACGTCGGAATTTTTGGCAACCACAAAGCCGTCCGCCGATTCCACGCTGAACGTCAGCCAGTTCGCCTCCGTGCCCAGATGCAACTGCCGGCCGGAGAGGTTGGTGATTTTCACCGTGACCGGCAGCGATTCGCCCGGCAGAAATTCCTCCTGATTCAGCACCAGCTCCACGGTCACCTGCGCCGAAGCGCGGAACAACATGAGCGCGATCAGGGCTGCGGCAATTGAAAAAGTTTTCATGAGATGATGGACAAGTTAAACCGCCCGGCGTTGGAGGCAATCACAAATATGATTGGGCATCCGGCAAGCTGGACGTGAACGGCATTTCCATGGCTCACGTCGAAAAGCAAAACCGGCCCTGCCTCATTTGAGGGACGGTTATTTGCCAAACAGACCGCCGATGTCCTTTTTAACCTTGGTCGCGCCATCGTCCACGGCTTTCCCCGCGTTGGAGGTGCCGTTCTTGAGAATGTCGCTGACAGCTCCGCCCACGACTGTCTTCGCATAATCGCCCACAGCCTTGATGGTGTCGGCGGTGATCTGTGACAGTATTTTCCTGGTGAGTTCGGCGGCGGTGATGTCGTCGCTGTTCTTGCCCAGGTCGGTCAGGTGAATTTCGGGAATCGTCAGGTTGAAGTCTTTGCTTACCGCGCCCGTGATGATGGCGTGGACTTTTATGCCGTTGAGAAGCAGGTCATCCACCTCAATTCTTTTGGCGGGCCTGGCCTCGCCGGTTGCGGGCGCTGGCGCGGAGGTGGCGGCGCTGGCGTTCACGTTGTCCAGGATTTTTTTCAGGTTGTTGTCGCCGAACGGATTTCCTTCAAAGGTGATTTCCGGCGCGCGGATTTCGACCGAGCGGATGATGATTTTGTCCGCCAGCAGCGAACCGGGCTGCACGCTGACGGCGGCCTTGCCGATGCTGATGGCCGACGGCGTTTTGAAACCAGTCGGATTGCCGACCACCAAGCCGTTGAGGCCGACGGAACCGGACAGCAGGGAAATGCTGACGCTGTTCAACGTGACCGGGGTCTGGGTGATTTGTGGCGCGACGGTTTCGATGCCGGCCTTGACAATCTTGTCGAGAAAGGCAGCGGCGATGATCAACGCGGCGAGTCCGAGGACAATCACCAGCACAACGACGACAAGCAGGATTTTTTTGATTTTTTTCATATTGCGAAAAGGTTTGAATGGACGGAAGTTTGCCGGAAAATTGATTTTACGCCGCGATCAATTCGCGGATGCAGTCGGTCAGCTCCTGAATCTGGTAGGGCTTGCTTAAAAAACGGTCGGGTTTGACGGCGGCGTCAGCAAAGACGTGCTCGTCCACCGTGCCGCTGACGAGGACCATTTTCTGGCCGGGATTGAGGCGGCGACATTCGCGGATCAGGTCCATGCCGCTCATGCGGCCCATGGCGTAATCGGTGATGACCACCGCCGGCCGCACGGCGGCAAACTCCTTCAGCGCCATTTCCGGGTCGCGGAACGTGCGGACTTCGCAACCGAGCGGTTTGAGGATGACCGCCGCCAGTTCCAGCAACATCGGCTCATCGTCCACCACAAACACGATGGCCTTTGATGCCGATTCTTTTCCAAACATTTTCATTCGCTGCCCTTAATAATGCCCTGAAAATTAACACTGTGCCTCTCCCGGCGGCAACTCGAATCTTTGGCGGTTTGAAAAATGGGTTTGCGTCCGCCGCCGCAAACGGATACTCTCTCGTCTCGGCACAACCGCCAGTTTAACAAGGAACTTGCTTAATGAAAAGAAAACCAGCATCCGCGCCTGAAAGCCCGAAGCCGAACGTAAAACTGAAAAGCTCCGAACGCAAGCCGCTGCTCGACCGCGCCGTCGAGGCCGCCAGAAAAATGCTCAAGCCCGGAAAAAAGGCCGCCGCGCCGGAAACCGAAGTGGACGCCACCACGGTCGTCCGCCGCACCTACACCCGCAAGAAAAAGACCGACGTGCCCGCAATTCTGCTCGAAGGCGACGCGCCCGCGCCGGTGCCGGCCAGCGGTCCCGGCGAAAAATTCTCCCTCGGTGCCACGCCGCCCGCACAGACTTTTTCCGGCGGCGAACTGCCGGAAGCCTACGGCACGAAGAAATTGTTTCTCACTGCGCGCGACCCGCACTGGCTTTACGCGCACTGGGATTTGACGCGCGAGCAGCAGAACGATCTCAACGCCGCCTCGACCGACGGGCATCTCGTTCTGCGGATTTACGCGCACAAGATCGAAGGCCATCCGCTTTACGAAATCCACGTCCATCCCGAATCGCGCCACTGGTTCGCACACGTCGAGCGCGCCGGCCATTCCTACGTCGCCGAACTCGGCTATTATTCCGCGCTGGGCAAATGGATGCGCGTCGCGCTTTCCAGCGGCACCGTAACGCCGCCCGACGCCGCGTCCAAGGAAGACACGGCGGAGTTCGCCACCATTCCGTTTGAATATCCGTTCGCCAAGCTGATGCAGATCATCGAGGACGCCGTGCGCGACAATATGCCGCTGGCGCAGGCCATCGAGGAATTGCGCCGCCACGGCCATCCCGATCTGCCGCGCCTCGTGCCGCCGGCCAGCGCGCCCGCCGGCGTTGCCAGGCCCGGTCCCGTGCGCGCCTGGACGCCGCAACAGGAGCAGGCGCTCGCCAAAATCATCAACATTGACCAGACGCGCCGCATCTGGATGGGTTCGCTCGAAATCACCGAACTCATCAGCCGTCGCCTCGCACAGGATGTCACTTCACCCACCACCGCGTTCGGCGTTTCCAGCCTGGGTCTTGCCAGTCCGACCAGCCCGTTCGGCGGCATGGCGCAAACGGCAAAAGGCTTCTGGTTCAACGTCAATGCCGAACTCATCATTTACGGCGCGACGGAACCCGATGCCAAAGTCACGCTTGGCGGACACCAAATCAAGCTGCGCTCCGACGGCACGTTCAGCTATCGTTTCGCGCTGCCGGACGGAAAATATGATTTGCCCGCCGTGGCTGTTTCCTCCAGCGGTGACGACGCCCGCGCGGCGGACTTGAATTTCGTTCGTGACACGCAATACCTCGGCGAGGTCGGTGCGCATCCGCAGGACCCGTCGCTCAAGCCGCCACTGCCGGACAGCCTGTGACTATCTATGGATGCGCCCGAACGCGGAGCCTTGATGCTCGTCCGATTTGTCGGAGCCGCGCTCATTGGCTGGACGGCGGTGGAAATCGCGTTGTATCTCGTCATTTGCCGGCAAAAAAATCTGCCGGTGGGAGTTTTGGCCTGTGTCATCCGTTCGCTGCCGCTGTTGCTGGGTTCGGTCGTTTTGGTAAAATCCAAATCCCTCGCGAATTGGGTTTCTGACAAGCTCGACCTGTAAATTATTTAGGGTATGCAAGGCTATCTCTCCATCATTCTCCACGCGCACCTGCCGTTTGTGCGGCATCCGGAACACGAAAAATTTCTGGAGGAGAGCTGGCTCTTCGAGGCGATCACCGAAACCTATCTGCCGCTCATCCAGGTCATGGAAAACTGGCGGCGCGACGGCATTGACGCGCGCATCACGCTTTCGCTTTCGCCGACGCTCTGCGCGATGTTGCAGGACGAACTGCTCCGGTCGCGTTACGCCCGCCACCTCAACGGCCTCATCGAGCTGGCGGAAAAGGAAATTTACCGCACGCACTGGGACCGCCCCTTCCGCGAACTCGCGTGGATGTATCACCACAAATTCTCCCTTGCGCGCGAGACGTGGCGGTTTTACAGCGGCAACCTCGTCAATGCCTTCAAGCAGTTTCAGGACGAAGGCCGCATTGAAATCATCACCACCGCCGCGACGCACGGATTGCTGCCGCTGCTCTCCAGTCATCCGCCGTCCGTCCGCGCGCAGATTTTGACGGCGCGCGACCATTACCGCAGTTGTTTTGGCCGCGACCCGCGCGGCATCTGGCTCCCTGAATGTGCCTACGCCGAGGGCGTCGAAATATTTTTGCAGGAGGCAAACATCCGCTGGTTCACACTCGACACGCACGGCCTGCTGCATGCCAGTCCGCGTCCGCGCTACGGTTCGTTCGCGCCGATTTTCACGCCCAACGGCATCGCCGCCTTCGGTCGCGATTTCGATTCGTCGCGCCAAGTCTGGAGCAAACATGAAGGTTATCCCGGCGACCCGCGCTACCGCGATTTCTACCGCGACATCGGCTTCGACCTCGATTTCGACTATGTCAAACCGCATCTGCCCTCGCCCGACAACCGCGGTTTCACCGGCCTGAAATACTACCGCATCACTGGCGGCGCGGGGCAGAAGGAACTTTACCAGCGCGACCACGCCCTCAAAGCCGCGAGTGACCACGCCGCGCACTTTCTCGGCGAACGTCTCGCGCAAATCCAGAAGCTCGACGGGATGCTGGATCGTCCGCCAGTCATCGTGGCACCCTACGACGCCGAGCTGTTCGGCCACTGGTGGTATGAAGGGCCGGAATTCCTCGACTTTCTCACGCGCAAAATTGCCACCGAGCAGAAGGTCATTGATCTGCTCACGCCCGGCGAGTATCTCCACCGCCACCAAACCAATCAAATCGCCGCGCCCGGCGCGTCAAGCTGGGGCGAGGAAGGCTGCTGGCGCGTGTGGCTCAACGAATCGAACGAATGGATTTATCCGCATCTGCAAATCGCGCAGGAACGGATGACCAAGCTCGCGAAGAAATTTTCAAAAAAGGCGACGGTTTTGCAAAAGCGCGCCCTGAAACAGGCCGCGCGCGAACTGGTCCTCGCGCAGGCGAGCGACTGGCCGTTCATTTTGCGCGCCGGGACAAGTCCC
>DATCBW010000262.1:0-10239 GCA_036511615.1 Verrucomicrobiia bacterium
GTCATAATCGTGGCGAGCAGAAGCAAAGTTGTTTTCATGGCGGCAACGATGCACAAACCCGGGCCAACTGTCAAATACCAGTCAATTGAATTCGATTACACAATCCGCCCGGCGTTTCAGACAATTGCATGGCGAACTTCAACCAACGTGAATGTTCCGGGTGTGCTTTGCCTTTGGTGCCGCGCCACGCTGGTGACCGGAATCAAATGCCCGATCACACGAAATGTTTCACTGGGCGCGGCTTGACCCGGACGGCAAAAAAACGGTTTGCTTTTTGCGGACACTTTTATGAATGCCGACAAACCTTCGCTGGATGCCCTGCGGATAGATCGTCGCCCGGAATCGCCGTCCCAATCGCGATCGTGGTTGTGGGCGGTGATTGCCTTGCTGCTGTAGGTGCTGGCGGCGCTGATCGGTCTGGTTGGCGGACTTTTCCCCGCCATCCGCGCCGCGCGCCTGCCCATCGCGTCGGCGTTGAGGGAATTGTGACCGGACACGACTTCAAAGAAATGTCCACGCGAAGTTGATTCATCTACGGCTGGTCGTTCAAAACCAGCGGACGAAGAATCAGACTTCCTTCAACGCGTTGTTGATGCGTTGGATGGCTTCGTCAATCTCCGTGCGGCTCTTGAAGCCGATGACGACGGCGTCAATTTCCTTGCAGGCCATCGCGTAGCGGATGGATTTCTCGCGGTCGGCCGGGTCTTTGAAAGTGCCGTTGCCGCAGATTTTCATGCCGATGATGCCGCGGCCTTTGTCATGCATGAGTTTGATCTGCTCCATCACCGGAGCGATGTCGGCGCCGGTGCCCCAGCCGTCCCTTTCGCGGTCGGTGAAGGCGCCCTGCGGATTGACGCGCACCTGATGCACCTCGGTCCAATCCGTGGCGACGGCGGCGCGCAACGCGGGCAGGGTGTGGCAGGTGACGCCCTTGGCGCGGATCCATTTCTTTTCCTTTGCCTGATCAAAGGCGTCCATCACCCGCTTCCAATTATCCGTCCACTGGCCGCTCGTCATGCAATGAACGATCAGGCTGTCAACGTAATCCGTGTCGAATGTTTTGCGATGGTGGTCAATCACGGCCAGCACGTCCTCCGGCCGGCCGTCCACCTTGGACTGGATGAACAGCTTTTCCCGCGGCAGCCCTTTGATGGCGTCGGCAATCACGTCAAAGGTTGCGTAAGCCTGGGCGGTGTCAATGAAGGTGATGCCATGGTCGTAGGCGTAATGGATGAGGTCCACAAACGCGGCCTTGCCATCCGCGATCTGGACGTGCCCGTTGTTGCTGCCGGTGCCGAAACCGAGCCGGCTCAATTTGAGGCCGGTCTTGCCGAGCGTCACCTGGTCCGTCGCCGTGCGCACGGGCGGCGCGGCGCTGGCAGCGATTGAGTTGATCTCCCCCCACGGGCCGAGCAGCGCGGCGCCGCCGACGATGGCGGAGGTTTGAATGAACTGGCGGCGGTTAAAGCCGCGGCGCGAGCCTGATGAATTTTTCATGGCAGTTTTCCTTTCAACCGCTGATCAAATCCAATTGCCGGCTTCCGGCGGCGGAAGCATCGGCATTTGTAATGCGGTTTATAAACATACCGATACCATGATCGCGGAAAACTGCAACCGGAAATTTTGGGGGAACGCGTTGTTCGTAAAACGTGAAACACCCATGATACTTCATCATTGTTCAGGGAACCACCTTGCTGTGGCCTTGAATTTTCACCCACTCTGTGGCTGTGAGCGATGTCACCCGCATTTTGGAACGTGTTGAACGGGGGGATTCATGCGCTGCGGAAGAATTATTGCCGCTGGTTTACAATGAACTCCGCCGGCTGGCGGCACAAAAAATGGCGCGCGAAGCCGCCGGCCATACGCTCCAGCCTACCGCCCTCGTCCACGAGGCATGGATGCGGCTGGGCGGCAGTGATGCCCCGACTTTCCAAAATCGCGCCCATTTCTTCGGCGCGGCTGCCGAGGCAATGCGCCGCATCCTGATCGAACACGCCCGGCGGCGGTTGGCGGCGAAACGCGGCGCAGGTGTCGAGGTGGTTGACTTGGCTGGACTCGAAATTTGTTCACCCGTCGCGGATGATGATCAGTTGCTCGCTGTGAACGAGGCGCTGGAAAAATTCTCGGTTATTGATCCGCGCAAAGCGGAACTGGTAAAGCTGCGTTACTTTGTCGGCATGAATTTCGAGGAAACCGCCGCCGCACTCGGCATCGCCGTGCCCACCGCCAAGCAATGGTGGGCCTACGCGCGCTCCTGGCTGAAGGTCGAAATGCGCAGTTCGCCGCCGCGCTGACCATTCTTCCCGCTGACGTTCACGCCTTGTTGCCCTTGGGCACATGAGTGTCCCAGGTGCTTCCGGATTGCGGTTGAACCTGGGTGAAGCCGGTGCCCGCCGGCGGATTTGGGATGCGAATCAGGACCTGGCAGGCCGGACATTGAATCTGACGGCCGGCGAATTGCGGTTCGCACTTCAGCGGCTGGTCGCAGTGCGAGCAATAGAATTTGAATTCGTTTGTGTTCATAAATGTTTGCCTTCCCTATATCATGCGCAAAACGCCCGGAAAAAGTATATGAAAGATTTAGGGATTATCCGGTTTGCGAACCATCCGGTAGCCGCGACGCCAGCGTGGTTCGTAAATGGGCACACGGCGGCGCAGCAGCGCTGCCCTGCCAGATTGGACGACTCTGTTTGTCAGCCGGACGGTCCCGACAGATTTATCCATACTTTCTGTCCGCCGAATACGCATGTAAGATTGAATGAGCGAATCCAAATCAGCCATGCCATCCCCCACAAACCGCGAGGAAGCGCTGTTTCAAGCCGCTTCCCAATTGACCGGTGCTGAACGCGCCAGCTTCCTCAATGGCGCCTGCCTCGGCGACGATGCCCTGCGCCAGCGGCTTGACGCGCTGTTGGTCGCGCACGACGAGCCGGATGATTTGTCGCCGAAGGACAAACCCGCAGCCGTCGCCACCATCAAGCTCGATATGTCCGACGCGCCTGACGAAGCCGTCGGCCAGACGCTGGGCAATTACAAGTTGCTGCAAAAAATCGGCGAGGGCGGTTGCGGCGCGGTCTATATGGCCGAACAGGAACATCCTGTCCGCCGCCGCGTCGCACTCAAAGTCATCAAGCTGGGCATGGACACCAAGAATGTCATCGCCCGGTTCGAAGCCGAGCGGCAGGCGCTGGCGTTGATGGATCATCCGAACATCGCCAAGGTGCTGGACGCCGGCGCGACGGATGTGGGCCGGCCGTTCTTCGTGATGGAACTGGTGCGCGGCATCAAGATCACCGATTACTGCGACCAGAACAATCTCGACACCAACCAGCGGCTCGGCCTGTTCATCCAGATTTGCCAGGCCATTCAGCACGCGCATCAGAAAGGCATCATCCATCGCGACATCAAGCCATCGAACATCCTCGTCACCATGCATGACGGCGTGCCGGTGCCCAAGGTGATTGATTTTGGAATCGCCAAGGCGACGACCGATCAGCGGCTCACGGACAAAACCCTGTTCACCGCCTACGAACAGTTCATCGGCACGCCGGCCTACATGAGCCCAGAACAGGCGGAGATGAGCGGGCTGGACATTGATACGCGCAGCGACATTTACAGCCTCGGCGTGCTGCTTTACGAACTGCTCACCGGCCGGACGCCGTTCGACGCCAAGGAGCTGATGAACTCCGGCATTGATGCGATGCGGAAAACGATCCGCGAGCGCGAACCGCAACGCCCTTCGACCAAGCTTCACACGTTGCAAGGTGACGACCTGACCACGACGGCGCGGCGTCACGGCGTGGAAGCGTCGAGATTGATGAGCCTCTTGCGGGGCGACTTGGACTGGATCGTGATGAAGTGCCTGGAGAAAGACCGCACGCGCCGATACGAGACGGCCAACGGCATCGCCGCCGACCTCAAGCGGCATCTCAACAACGAAGCCATCGTCGCCCGTCCGCCCTCGGCGGCCTACCGTTTCCAAAAATCGTTTCGCCGGAACAAGCTCGCGTTTGCCGCCGCCTGTGCGATTGCCGCCACTTTGTTATTCGGCATCATTATCGCCACGTCGCAGGCGATCCGCGCCACGCACGCCAAACGCGAGGCGCAGGCGGCGCAGGCCAGCGAAAAAGTCCAACGCCAAATGGCTGAAGCCAATGAGCAAAAGGCCGTCGCTGCTCAAAAGGCTGAAGCGGCGGCGGAACTCATCGCCCGCCAGCGCGCCTACGCCTCGGACATGAATGTCGCCAAACAGGCCCTTGATGAAAACAATCTCGGTCGCGCGCTGGATTTGTTGAACCGCCAGCGGCCCCAGCCCGGCCAGCAAGATTTGCGCGGCTGGGAATGGCGTTATCTCTGGCAGCAAACCCGCAGCGATGCCCTGTTCACCCTTTGCCAGCAGTCCAGCGAGATCAGCTCGCTGGCCGTTTCCCCTGACGGACACTGGCTTGCGGTCGGCGTGGCACACAAAGACGGATTGTTCGTATATGACCTTCAGACCCGGCAGCAGGTCGCCCACCTCGCACAAGGAGAAGATATGGTCCGCGCCGCTTTCTCACCGGCTGGCACCGTGCTGGCTTTTACTTCGGAAAAGGCGCGTTCTGCTTTGCATCTCTGGAATGCCACGACGCGACAGATGATGGCCGAATTCCCTCTGGATCATCTATGCGTGGGGTTGGCGTTCTCCAAAGATGGAAAGACATTGGTAACTTCCACGGAACATGGACACATCACTCTCTGGCAGATACCCGATGGAACCAAGCTGGCAAGCTACGCTTCCCAGCAAGGATTCGCAGGTCCTGCAACGACACCCTTTGCCACGACACCGGAACTGAAATTCGCCGCTTACGGTTTGTCGCGGCAGCGCATTTGCGTTGTGGACTTGCGGGACGGGAAGGAACTCTGGACTGCCGTGGCATCAAAGGCGGTCATTACCGCATTGGCGTTTTCACCGGACGGCAAGACCCTGGCCTCTGCGGCGGGATTCGGCGAAAAGGACATCCGCCTCTGGGATGTCGCGACCGGCAAACAAATTGGCACTCTGGAAGGTCACGGATCCTATGTCAGTTCGCTGGTATTCTGGCCGGACGGCAAAAAATTGGCTTCGAGCAGCGGCGATCAGACCATCCGCATCTGGGATGTCGCCAGCCAGAAATGTCTGGACGTGCTGCGAGGTCATCTTCTGGAAGTCTATCGGGTGGCCTTGTTGCCCGATGACAAGATGCTGGTCAGCGGCGGCAAGGACGGCACGGTTTGTTTCTGGGACACCTCTGTTCTGCATCCGAGGTCGGAACGGGTCACGCTGCCGGACCATATCGCCGCATGGCAATTTTCCCCGGACAGCCAGTCGGTCCTGACTTTGAATCGGAATCAGCAACGGCAAGTGAAGCGATGGTCGGGAAATGAATTTCAACAGCAAGAACTGTTGCTGGATGCCGGCACCAATTTTATTTCATCAACTTTTAACACTGTCTTCTCGCAAGACGGGCGCTTTCTGGCGTCTGGCTCCGACAACGGCGTCATCCGGGTTTGGGACTTGTCACGTCATGTTCTGTGGCGTCAATGGACGAACACAAGCAGTGCGGTGTATCCATTAAAGTTTCTCGGAGACGGAAACAAGCTGATAACCGGATCGGAGAGCGACAAATTGGTTCACGAATGGGATCTCATAACCGGGCGGGAATTGCAATCCTGGCGGGCGATCTCGGGGAACTTCTATACTGTGGCTTCCCCGGACGAGAATCGTTTTGTGGAAACCAAAAGCGATGGCGAGGTCCAGTTCAAAAATCTGGTCAACGGCCGAATTATGGAAACGAATCTGGATTTTCTGGAAGGCGACAAAGGAGCGATTTCTCCCGACGGCAGGCTCTTTGCCATTCCCAGTCATATTGGTTATGCGCGCGTTTGGAACACCACGACATGGCAGGAAATCAAGACGCTCCGCGGTTATCTGGTCGGTTTGTCGTCGGTGGCGTTTTCGCCAGACGGCCGGCGTCTGGCAACCGGCAGCGACCAGCAGGAGGCGTTGAGACTTTGGGACACCGAAAGCTGGCAGGACGTGCTCACCCTGGAAGGCCAGGGAGCCGATTTTGACCTGACGGCGTTCTCCCCGGATGGAAACAGCGTCGGCGCGATGAGCGACGCCGGCATCCTCCATGTCTGGCGCGCGCCGTCCTGGGCAGAAATCAACGCGGTGGAGGTAAAGGATCCGCCTTCGCCAAGTTCCGGCGCGACAGGGAAAATGGAGGATCAACAGCCGTGAATCCAAACCACGAAGAATTATTGTTCCAACTGGCGCTGACAAAATCCGCCAGCGAGCGCGCCGAATTTCTGGACCGCGAATGCGGCGCTGACAAAGCTCAGCGCCAACGTCTCGACGCCCTGCTCGCTGCGCATGATGCGCCAGATGAATTGTCGCCGAAGGAAAAATCCGCCGGCAAGGTGACGATGAAAATCGAAATCGCCGATGCGCCCGACGAAGCCGTGGGCCAGACTTTGGGGCGATACAAGTTGATGGAACGGCTCGGCGAAGGCGGTTGCGGCGTGGTCTATGTCGCGGAGCAAACCCAGCCGGTGCGGCGTCGCGTGGCGCTCAAGGTCATCAAGCTCGGCATGGATACCAAAGCCGTCGTCGCCCGGTTCGAAGCGGAACGTCAGGCGCTGGCGATGATGGATCATCCCAACATCGCCAAAGTGCTGGACGCGGGCACGACCGAAACTGGCCGTCCTTACTTCGTCATGGAACTGGTGCGTGGCATCCGCATCACCGATTACTGCGACCAAAATAATCTCTCCACCAAGGAACGGCTCGATCTGTTCATCAAGATCTGCCAGGCCATTCAGCACGCGCATCAGAAGGGCATCATCCATCGCGACATCAAACCGTCGAACATTCTGGTCACGTTGCACGACGGCGTGCCGGTGCCCAAAGTGATTGATTTTGGCATCGCGAAGGCGACGGAAGGACGGCTCACCGACAACACCGTTTACACGCAGTTGCATCAATTCATCGGCACGCCGGCATACATGAGTCCGGAGCAGGCGGAGATGAGCGGGCTGGACATTGACACGCGCAGCGACATTTACAGTCTTGGCGTGTTGCTCTATGAATTGCTGGCGGGCAGCACACCGTTTGATGGACAGGAATTGATGTCGCAAGGCATTGATGCGATGCGAAAGACGATCCGGGAAAAGGAACCAGTGCGGCCGAGCACGCGCTTCGCGACGCTCAAAGGTGAAGACCTGACGACGACGGCGAAACGGCGTTCCGCCGACAAGGCGAAGTTGATGCACCAGCTCAAGGGTGACCTCGATTGGATCGTGATGAAATGCCTGGAGAAGGACCGGACGCGGCGATACGAGACGGCGAACGGCATCGCCGCCGACCTGAAGCGGCATCTCAACAACGAGCCGATTGTCGCGCGTCCACCGAGCACGGCTTACCGGCTGCAGAAAGCGTTTCGCCGGAACAAACTGGTTTTTGCCGCCGGGGCCGCAGTGTCCGTCGCATTGTTTCTCGGCATCATCGTCAGCGCTTCGCAGGCGATCCGCGCCACGCACGCCAAGCGCGAAGCTCTCGCAGCGAAAGGGCAAGCGGAAGAAGCCCAAGCCAGCGAATCCGTCCAACGCCAAAAAGCCGAGGACAACGAGCGGAAGGCCACGGAGCTGCGCACTCAAGCCGAGGCAGAGGAGCTGGTTGCCCGCCAGCGCGCCTACGCCTCGGACATGAATGTGGCCATGCAGGCGCTCAAGGGGAGCAATCTGGGCCGCGCGCAGGATCTGCTGAACCGCCAGCGGCCCTTGCCTGGCCAGAAGGATTTGCGGGGCTGGGAATGGCGTTACCTCTGGCAGCAAACCCGTAGCGATGCGTTGTTTACACTTTGCCAGAAAAGCGAAATCGAATCGCTCGCCGCTTCCGCCGACGGCAACTGGCTCGTGATCGGCCTGGTGCACAGGGACGGGATCTTCGTGTATGACGTGCAAACCCGACAGGAGGTGGCTCATCTCGCGCCCGGGGAGGGTGAAGTGCGCGCTGCCTTCTCCCCCTCGGAATCCTTGCTGGCCTTCACCAGTTCCAGTATTCCGGCTTCCGGCAAGAAGCAGGATACGTTGCGGCTGTGGAACGTGGCCACGCGACAGATGGTGGCTGAATTTCCGTTGGATGGGCTGGGCAGGGGATTGGCGTTCGCCAAGGATGGGCGGACGCTGGTGACGTCCACCAGCTCGGGGCATATCACCCTTTGGCGAATCCCCGACGGAACCAAGCTGGCCAGCTATCTCATCGAACCACAGTGGGAGATGAGTGCGGCAACCGACTTTGCCGCCACTTCGGACTTGGGTCTGGCAGCGTATGGCGCGCAGTCCGGTCAGGTTCGCGTGATGGATTTGCATAATGGGAAGGAAATCTGGAGCGCGGTGGCGTCGAAAGCCTATATCACAGCCCTGGCGTTTTCACCGGATGGCAAAACGCTCGCATCCGCCGCTGGCTTTGGCGAGTCGGACATTCGCCTGTGGGACGCGGCGACCGGCAAAAAAATCGGGCGGATGGAAGGCCATAAGTCCTGGGCTGGCTCTTTGGTCTTCTGGCCGGATGGCAAAAAACTGGCCTCGTGCAGCGCTGATCAAACGATTCGGATTTGGGACGTGGCCAGTCGCAAATGTCTGGACGTGCTGCGCGGTCACCATCTGGAAGTGTGGCGGCTGGCCTTGTTGCCGGATAGCAAAACGCTGATCAGCGGTGCCAAGGACGGCGCGGTTTGCCTCTGGGACACCTCGGTCTTGCACCCGCATCAGCCCCGCATCACGGTTTCGACGAACGTCGTCAACTGTTGTTTCACCCCCGACAGCTGTTCATTGTTGACTATGGATTTTGAGAGCACCGTATCGCGGTGGAGTGGCCCGGATTTTCAGGAAAGAGAATCCTTCCTGTTCAACGGAACCAATGCCGTGGGCGGCAGCTTTTCTCCGGATGGCCGTTTCCTGGCGGTGGGCTACGCCAACGGGAACCTTTCGGTTTGGGACGTGTCGCGACGGGTTCTGCGGCACGAATTCAAACTGGGTGATGGAAGCGTTTATCCCTTGAGCTTTCTCGCCCGAGGAAACCGATTGGTGGTGCGGTTTGACGCCGACAATCGCTTCTCCGAATGGGATCTGGAAGCCAATCGGGAATTTCAGTCCTGGCCGGCACCGGCGATTTTTAGAGCCTTCGGCGTGTCCCCGGATGAACGGCTGGGCATCGGCATCGGTTATAACGGGGATATCTCCAGTCGAAACCTGCCGGAACACAGCAACACGAACCTGCCACTGGACGCGCTGGAAGGTGTGACGGTCTCGTTTTCACCCGACGGGAAACGCCTCGCCCTCGCCAGCTCCCTGGGTTATGCGCGGGTCTGGGAAACCGCCAACTGGCGGGAAGAAGCGACGCTACGCGGTTTTCTCAATGCCGTTAATTCGGTGGCGTTTTCGCCGGACGGCCAGCGCCTCGCCACCGGCGGCACCACCCCGGACGACACGCTGAAACTCTGGGATGTGGCCAGTTGGCAGGAGTTGCTCACTTTGGAAGGAGCTGGAACCATGTTTGGCCTCACGGCTTTTTCACCCGACGGCAACGCCATTGGCACACTGAGCAATGACGGCATCCTGAACCTCTGGCGCGCGCCGTCGTGGGCGGAAATCAACGCGGCGGAGGCGAAGGAGAAAGCGGAGAGCCAACAGCCATGAATTCCTGCCATCAGGAAGGAAAGTTTGCGTTATGTGAAAAGGCGAACGGATTGCTCCATTCGCCGTGAAAGTAGCGCAGCCGTCTCGGCTGCGCTACGTTTTTAGTATCGGTAATGTTCCGGCTTGTAAGGACCTTCCACCGGCACACCGAGGTATTCGGCCTGTGCCTTCGACAGCTTGGTCAGCTTCACGCCGATTTTTTCGAGGTGCAGGCGCGCGACTTCCTCGTCGAGCTTCTTGGGCAGGCGATAGACGCCGATTTTCGCGGTGTCTTTGTTCTTCCACAAATCCAATTGCGCGAGCACTTGGTTCGTGAACGAATTTGACATGACGAAACTCGGGTGGCCGGTAGCGCAGCCGAGGTTCACGAGCCGGCCCTCGGCGAGCATGTAAATGCTGTTGCCGCCAGCGAAAGTATATTTGTCCACCTGCGGTTTGATGGTGAGTTTTTTCACGCCCTTCGCGTTGTTCAACTTGTCCACCTGGATTTCATTGTCGAAGTGGCCGATGTTGCAGACGATG
>DATCBW010000263.1:0-25611 GCA_036511615.1 Verrucomicrobiia bacterium
GCGCCACGGCGGAACAACTTCCGAATTTTGTTTTCATAATTGATGGCCCCAAACCTTTGGGCCGCCTTTTTAGCCGCTTTCACCCCGCCTGTCCACCGTTTTCTTGATTTATGTTCCGAATCCGACTTGACTCAAATGAAATGTTACCGGGGCTGGGCGGTGGACGCGGGGTCTGCCGATACGTTGACTCATATTCATGGTTACCGAAGACTTGACTATGAGTTCGACCTCCAAACGCGAATATCTCGCCAACCTAACACCAACACATCCAAAATGGAACCGTGAGCACGATGGAACCAAGTGAGTTGAGGCCAAGACCGCAGCCGGCTGCAAATCTCAATAGGAGATTTTGTCCGTCTTCGCCTGCCATTCCTCGAAGACTTTCAGCGCATCCGGGCGCAGCAGTTGTTTCATGGGAAGGCTGCGTTTGGAAACCGGCTTCGCCACCTCGCGGTAAATCCAGTCGTCGTCGAAATCAATCTTGGCCGCGTCCCGGCGCATGGTGCCGTAATAAACCTTTTTGAACCGCGCCCAATAGATCGCCGCGAGGCACATCGGACACGGCTCGCAACTGGTGTAAAGCTCGCAGCCGGCGAGCCGGAACGTCTTCAGCCGGCCGCACGCGGCGCGGATGGCCATGATTTCCGCGTGCGCCGTGGGGTCGTTGGCGGACGTGACCTGGTTCCAGCCGCACGCGATGATTTGCCCCTGGCGCACAACCACCGCGCCGAACGGCCCGCCGCAGTTCGACCGCATCTTGGATCGGGACAGCCGGATGGCGGCGCGCATGAATTGCTCCTTCATGGGAAAATGATAACCACAGAGGGACACAGAGGGACACAGATTTTTCCTGGCTTCGTCCTCATGCTCATCCTCATCCTCTTCCTCACAAATAGAAGACGTGAGGATGAGCATGAGGAAGAGGATGATTATGATTTTCTACCCGCCCCGCCAAACAGCAGCCGCAGGCTGTTCATCACGACAACGACGGTGCTGCCTTCGTGGCCGACGACGCCAATCGTCAGCGGAATTTTTCCGAACATCGCAAACGTCACCAGCACGACGACCGTGCCGAGCGAGATGAAAAGATTCTGCCGGATGACGGAACGCGCCCGCTGGCTGAGGCGGAAGGCGGCGAGGAAATTTTCCAGCCGGTCGTGCATCAACACCACGTCGGCCTGTTCGAGTGCGGCGTCGGAACCGCGCGCGCCCATCGCCACGCCGATGTGCGCGGCAGCCAGGCTCGGCGCGTCGTTCACACCGTCACCGACCATTGCGACGCGCCTGCCCGCTCCGCTCAATTCGCGGATGGCGGCGACTTTTTCCTCCGGCTTCAGTTCGGCGCGAATTTCATCGAGGTGCAGTTTGCTGCGCAGATGTTCGGCGGCGGCCTGGCGGTCGCCGGTCAAAACCACGCTGCGCAGACCTTCGTGACGCAACTCGGTGATGACCGAGGCGGATTGCGGGCGGATATCGTCGCGCAAAATGATCCGGCCAAGCAATTCGCCGTCGGCGATCCAGACTTCGGAGGTGCCGGTGGCCGTTGGAGCGCCGGTCTCCGACCCGGCGAGTTGGGAACCGGTTTCATCAACGAGCGGGGTCGGAGACCGGCGCTCCGCCAGCACCCACTCGCGTTTGCCGAGGAAAATCTCCCGGTCGTCGTGCCGCGCCTTCAAGCCCTGGCCGGTGACGGATTCAAACTGCGTCAGTTCGATGGTCGCCAGCTTATGTTGCTTGCCGTATTGCGTGATGGCGCGGGCGAGCGGATGCGTGGATAATTTTTCCAGCGACCAGCCAAGCTGCGCGATTTCACTTTCGCGTCCGGGCGGAAAACTTTCAATTTTTTCCACGCTCAGTTCGCCGGTCGTGAGCGTGCCGGTTTTGTCGAGGCAGACGGTATTGATTTCGGCGAGCATTTCCACCGCCGCACCGCCGCGAAAGAGAATTCCGTGCCGCGCGCCGAAGGCAATCGCCGCCAGCACCGCCGAGGGAATGGACAGCACCAGCGCGCACGGCGACGAAACCACGAGCAACGTCATGGTGCGGTAAAAGGCGCTGTGTGATTCAATTGCGGAGGTGAACGCCGCCAGCCCGAAGCCAAGCCACCACACGAAAAACATCACGAGCGACAGGCCGAGGACGCCGTAAGTGTAGTAAGTGCTGAACTTGTCGGCGAACTGCTGCGCGGGCGCTTTCTGCTGCTGCGCCTCCTTGATGAGCGTGATGATCTTTTGCAGCGCGCTCTCGGCGGCGGGCCGGGTGACGACCACCTCGACCGCGCCCCACAGGTTGATGGTGCCGGCCAGAACGGAGTCGCCAATTTTTTTCTCCACCGGCGTGGCCTCGCCGGTGAGGTTCGATTCATCGGCGGCGGTGCCGCCCCGGGCGATTTCCGCGTCCACGGGAAATTGCGAGCCGGGCTTGATGAGCAACCGCGCGCCGGTGCGGATTTTTTCGACGGCGACCTCGGTTTCATTTCCTTTGGCGTCAATGGCCGTCGCCGTTTTGGGTGCGTCGCGGAACAGGGAGCGGATTTCCTTTTGTGTGCGGCCCAGCGCGTAATGTTCCAGCGCGCCGGAGAAGGAAAACAGGAACAGCAGCGTCGCGCCTTCCGCCCACGCGCCGATGCAGGCCGCGCCGACGGCGACGGCGAGCATGAGAAAATGCACGTCCAGCACGCGTTTTTGCAGCCGTTCCCAGACTTCCTCGGCGGGATAAAATCCGCCGGCGAGGTAGGCGGCGACGAACGCGGCGACTTTGAACTGCGCGGGCAGGACGAACGCCGCCAGCAATGCACATCCGCCGCAGAGAACTGCGGCAACCATCTGCAGTTTCCATTCGTCGGGGTGGTGTTCCTCATCCTCCAGTTCCAGCTCGATGTCGCGCGGCTCGATGCGCGGGAACGGCAGGTCGCGCCAGCGCCAGAAAGTCGGTGCGGTCGGACAGGTGACGCGCGCGATGGTCGTGCTGCCGCCGTTGCGCTGGATGGTGATGCGTTGGCGCTCGGCCTCGGACAGCGGCGAGTCGCAACTGGCGCAGTCGCTCTGGCCGCTCAACAACAAACAGGCGCGACCGGCATCAGCGTTCTGGGCGGAATGAATTTTGTCGGTGAGCCGTTGCGTGAGTTTCTCCACGTCGGTGCGGCCCAGCGTGGCGACGGAGATTTTATCGTGCGCGGCGTCAAACGTCACCGCCTCCAGCGCCGGCTCCTCGGCGAGCGTGTCGGCGACCGAGCGCGCCAGGCAGGTTCCGGCCGGGGGCGCATGAAGCTTGTCATCCACTGAACTCATCGCCTGATGTGTAGCACAGGCGCGGCGGTTGTGCGACGCATAAATTGTTCTGGACTTGCCGGCGGATTTGCCGCATTTCGTCTGCCGGAACAATTCAAACACGATGAAAAAACAACTCTGGCTGCTCCCGGTGGCGATTTTAACTTTCAGCCTCGTCAACGCCCCGGCACAGACCAGCGGTCCGCAGCTTGGCGGCGCCACCAGCAAGCTGTTTGGCGAAAACCAGACCTACACCGCCACGCTGGAAATTCAGACCACCAGCCAGCAAGGCAACAACCTCACCATGCCCGGCAAAATCAGTTTTGACTCCGGCAAGTCGAGCTTTGCCTTGAACATGACCGAGGTGCAGGGCAGCAAGATGCCGCCGGCCACCGCCGCCCAAATGAAGGAGATGGGCATGGACCAGATGGTCAGCCTTTCGCTTCCGGATAAAAAGACCGCCTATCTCATTTACCCTGGAATGAAAAGTTACATTGCCAGGCCCATGACCGACGAGGCCACCACTCCGGTGAACGATTACCAAGTCACGACCACGGAACTGGGCAAGGAAGTCCTGGACGGCCATGACTGCACCAAAAACAAGGTTGTCGTGACCGGCAAGGACGGCACCACGCATGGGTTCACCGTCTGGAACGCGACCGACTTGAACAAATTCCCCGTCAAGATACAAGGAACCGAGCAAGGCCAGAACACCACCATGTTGTTCAAGAACATTTCGCTCGCCAAGCCGGACGCCAGCGCGTTTGAAGTGCCGGCCAGCTATACCAAATACAACAACCTGCCGGCCCTGATGCAGGCCGAGATGATGAAAAAACTCGGCAACAATATGAGGGGCGTGCCCGGCAACTAGAAAAATCCGCTTCGGCTCCCATGCTCCCAAGGCCGGGCATTTCGGCGGTTGCCATGTTCGCTCTCCGTTCCGGCTGACCAGACGGCCTGACCGTCAGCAGGAATACATGGCGTGCTGGCCTTCAAATCCAGACAGCGCGTGTGCGCCCTGGGGCGAGAGCTGGACAAAAGGCTTGAGGTGCTGCGCGGCGGCGGCGCTCAACAGGCAGAACAGGTTCAACGCGCCGCAGACTTTTTCCATGCGGAAAACAAAGTTCACCTCCGGGCCGATGATATTGTCCTCGCCTTGCGACAACGCGCTGTCCAGGTGAACCATTCCGTAGTGCAGCACAATGCGAAACTGCATGGTGGTGGACGCCTGCATGGCCTTCAACGCCTGAATGGTGTTCGCGATGGACTCCGGCTGGGTGGATTCCATCGGCCAAAACGCCAGGTAGCCGTCGCCGAGGTATTTGTTGATGAGTCCCTGGGTCGCTTCAATGGTCTGCTTGCTTGCCATCACCCACTTGCCAACCAACTGGGCCAGTTCGTCCTGCGGCATGATCTGGCTCATTTTTGTAAATTGACGGATGTCCGCGACCAGCAGCCAGCAAGGGCTGGTTTTGCCGGTGTAACCCGAAGTCCTGGTTTCCATGTCCGTGTCATCGTCAGCGGCCATCGCCGGCACGATGGCGCGGAATTTCAGGGACGTCGTGCAAATGCGGATCACGTCGTTGTCCTTGAGCTGCGACGGGATGCGCAGCCGCTGGCCGTTTAGCAGCGTGCCGTTGCGGCTGCCGAGATCCACCAGATAAAATTCGCCGCCCTGCGCGTGAATGATGGCGTGCCGCCGGGAAACCTTGGCGTCGTTGATCGCCAGCACATTCTCCACGGAACGGCCAATGGTGCAGGTTCCCTGAAGTGGGATCTGCCCGCCCGTTTCATTTTCCAGCCAGCATTGCATATCGTAGAAAATTGCTCCGCATCAACTTTTGCCTGTCTCAACCTCAACAGCGGCCATTCAAAAGAAAAATCACGCCAACTGTTTCTCTGAATTAACCGAGGCCGGGGACAAATGCTAGCACAATTTGCACCGGGCTTCCGACCGGTCAAGGCATTTTGCCTTCGCCAGCCGGCCGGTCGGGCAGTTGCATTGCCTTCACTTGCCGGGCCGGTTACGTTGACGCCATGAAAGTCGCGCCGACATTTGCCGTCCAATGGTTTTGCGGCGGCTGGAAATTTTTTCCCGCCATGCTGGAGGCCATCCGTCAGGCACGTCAGCGCATTGAACTGGAGACTTACATTTTTGCCGACGACCAGACCGGCCGGCGGCTGCTGCACGCGCTCACCGAGACCGCCCTAAAAGGTGTCCGCGTCCGGGTGCTGGCGGACGCCTATGGTTCGCTCATGCTGTCCGGCGGATTTTTTGCGCCGTTGACCGCCGCCGGCGGCGAAGTTCATTTTTTCAATCCGCTGCGCTTCGGCCGTTTTGGCGTGCGCGACCATCGCAAACTGCTCGTCTGCGACAGCCACGTCGTCTTCATCGGCGGAGCCAATGTCTCCGACAGTTATGACGGCGACGGCGTGACGCATGGCTGGTTCGACCTGATGGCAAGATTGGAAAGCCCTGAACTGGCCGCCCGGCTCGCGGCGGAATTCGACCGGAGTTTTTCCAACGCCGATTTTGAACTTCGCCGCCTCCGCAAACTGCGCGTCTTCCGGCAAATTCGCCGTGCAGCGGACGATGAGCCGAGAATTTACGCCGTCAAACCCGGCCGCGGCGCCGGCGCGTTTCAACGCGCCTTGCAGCACGAACTGGTCCGCGCCGGTTCGGTGGATTTCATCATGCCGTATTTGCTGCCCGGCGGACGGCTGCGGAAACAGTTGTGCCAGATTGTCCGGCGCGGCGGGCGCGTGCGGCTGATTCTGCCCGCGCATTGCGACGTGCCGGTCGCCCGCGCCGCCGGGCTGGTTTATTATGCGCGCCTGCTGCGCGCCGGCGTGGAAATTTATGAATATCAGCCGCAGATTCTTCACGCCAAGCTCTACCGCGTGGACGAAAAAGTTTTTGCCGGCTCCTCCAATCTCGACGTTCGCAGCTTCAAATTGAACTACGAACTCATGCTGGAGTTCACCGACCGCGCGACCATGGCGGGCGCGAAGGAAATTTTTTCCAATGCCCTGAAAAACTCCCGCCGCATCCAGTTGAAGGAATTCCGCCGCTCGCAAAATTTCTGGCAGCGGTGGAAAACCGGCTGGGCGCATTTTTTGCTCGCCCGGATAGATCCGCTCGTCGCCCTGCGCCAGCTTGACGCCATCCCCGCACGGGCACTCCGGCCGGAGACTTGACCTTCAGAGCAGCGTCCTGGCCTTGGCCAGCGCCTCGTCCAGTTTGCCCGCGTCCCGGCCGCCGCCGCGCGCGTTGTCCGGCTTGCCGCCGCCTTTGCCGCCGACGATGGGCGCAATTTGCTGGATGATTTTCCCGGCCTGAATTTTTGCCGTGCAATCCGGCGAGACCGCCGCCACCAGCGCCACCGCGCCGTTGGCCGCGCCGCCCAAAACAATCACACCTTTGAACCGGCCTTTCAACGAATCCACCGTGGCTTGAAGAAAATCCCCATCCACGCCGCCAATGTTGTGGATGATGGCGGGTGTGCCGTTGATGGTTTGAACGCGCTCCAGCAATTCGCTCGCGGCATTCGAGGCCTCGCGTTGTTGCGCGGCTTTGAGTTGTTTTTCAACCGCCTTTTGATGTTCGAGCAGCGATTCAATTTTCTTTTCCAGTTCGTGAACCGGCGAATTCACTTTGTCCGCCAGCGTCTTGATCAAATGCAATTCATCATTCGCCTTGCGATAAGCCTCAAGTCCGGCAACCGCTTCAATGCGCCGGACGCCTGCCGCAATCGCGCTTTCGCCGACGATGCGGAACAAACCAATCTCGCCGGTCGCGCGCGTGTGCGTGCCGCCGCAAAGCTCCATCGAATAGCCATCGAGCTTCCCGGCGTGGCCGCCGATTTGGACGACGCGCACGGTGTCGCCGTATTTGTCGCCGAAGAATTGCATCACGTCCTTGCGATTTTTCACGTCGGCGTGCGCGACTTCCGTCCACGAGACGCCGGCGTTTTCGAGGATGCGTTCGTTGACGAGCTTCTCGATGTCGGCGACCTGCGCGGGCGTGAGCGGCGCGCTGTTGAAATCGAACGTCAACTTGTCCGGCCCGACGAACGAACCTTTCTGCGACGCTTCCTTGCTCGCGACTTCGTGCAACGCCCAATGCAACAAGTGCGTGACCGTGTGATGACGCTGGATTGCGCTGCGACGATTTTTGTCAACCGTAAGCGTCACTTGCGAACCAACCGTCGGCAGGTCGGACGAATTTACGATTTGCGATTTACGATTTACGATTTCTTCCGCAGTTCCCAGGTCGTTGATGAAATGAAGCCAGGTGTTTCCAGATTTTTGCGTGTTTGAAATTCGCCAAAGATTTCCGCCGCCGGAAATTTCTCCGGTGTCGCCGACCTGGCCGCCCATCTCGGCGTAAAACGGTGACGTGTTCAGCACGACGGCGGTTTTGTCTTTGACGCTGACGACTTCGAGCACGCGCGCGGGCGATTCCAATTTTTCAAAGCCGACAAATTTTGTCGGCGCGGTCGTTTCGATTTGCGAAAGCGAAATGACTTCTTTTTTCTGCGCGGCGCGGGCGCGGTCACGTTGCATTCCCATTAACATTTCAAAACGTTCTTTGTTCACCGTCCAACCTTGTTCACGCGCCATCAATTCTGTGAGGTCAAGCGGAAAACCGTAAGTATCATAAAGAGTAAAAGCTGTGAAACCGGAAATCTGATTCGCATGACTTTTGATTTTGTTGATGCAGGTTTTTGCATCTTCTGCTTTGCTAACGTCAATGAGATCCACAAGTGCGTCATGGAACTCCGATGGGTAAAACAAAGCTGATTCACCGACCTCTTCATATTTAGGCCAACCTTGGTTTTTTTTTACTAACTCGATTCCATCTTTTGTATTCGGCCAACCAGCCTTAATAAGCCCTTGTTCAAAATTGAGAGCGCTATTAACCAAGAAACGTTGCCCTTGGATTATTTTTTGAAAGATTTCAATTCCCCTATCCAAAGTTTTGTTAAACGCCTCTTCCTCGGTGCGGATGGTTTCCTGCACCTGCTTCTTGCGCGCGCGGATTTCGGGGAAGACGTCGCCCATCGTGGCGGCGAGCACATCCACGAGTTTGTAGAAGAACGGTTCGTGGAAACCGAGCGTGCGGCCGTATCGCACCGCGCGGCGCAGGATGCGGCGCAAAACGTAGTTGCGGTCGGTGTTGCCGGGCTGGATGCCGTCGGCAATCGCAAAACTCAACGTGCGGATGTGGTCGGCGATGACGCGGAAGGCGATGTCGAGCTGGATTTGCTCGGCGCTTGGTGCAATATCGGACGAATCTTCTTCTTCATCGCACGGCGAACTGGAATGTGCGCCACGTTCTTCGGCTTCGACTTCAATGATGTTGCCGCGCGCTTCACCGGAAGTTTTCAGCGGTTCACCGGCTTCAACTTTTGCAACCGCGTCTCCGGGCAACGTGCTGCCGTATTTTTTGCCGGAGAGCTTTTCCAACTCGTCAAAAATCGGGCGGAAAATGTCGGTCTCGTAATTGGAAATTTTGGCGTTGGCGAAATCGGAAAAGTTTTTCGTGCCTTGGATGATTGAAGTCACGCGCTCGAAACCCATGCCGGTGTCAACGTGCTTCGCGGGCAGCGGCGAAAACGTGCCGTCAGGATTCGCGTTGAACTGGATGAAGACGAGATTCCAGATTTCGATGCAGCGCGCATCGCCTTTGTTCACAAGGCTTCCGCGCGTGTCGCCGTTCGGCGTCAAATCAACGTGCAATTCGGAGCAAGGACCGCACGGGCCGGTCTCGCCCATCATCCAGAAATTATCTTTCTTGTTGCCGGGGACAATATGAATTGCAGGATCAAGTCCGACGCTGCGAAATTTTTCCGCCCAGAAATTCCACGCTTCCTGATCGAATTCACTCGGATCATTTTTTGTTTTGTCCGGCGAATAAACCGTAGCATAAAGCCGTTGCGGCGGAAATTTCCAAATCGTCACGACGAGTTCCCACGCCCAGTCAATCGCCTCGCGCTTGAAATAATCGCCGAAGCTCCAATTGCCGAGCATCTCGAAAAAAGTATGGTGATAAGTGTCGAGACCGACGTCGTCGAGGTCGTTGTGCTTGCCGCCGGCGCGGATGCACTTCTGCGTGTCCGCGGCGCGACCGGGCGTGTAAGGACATTTGGTCTGGCCGAGAAAAATCGGGACGAACTGGTTCATGCCCGCGTTCGTGAACAAAAGATTCGGCGAATCCGGCATGAGCGAACTCGACGGGACGATGGTGTGCTGCTTCGACTTGAAGAAGTCGAGGAACGACTGGCGGATTTGCGTGCTGGTCATCATGTAAAATCGAGCGGGAAATTTAGCGGGAACGGGTGAACAAAAGCGAGTTGGATTTTTGGCGCGAAACATCATTACACGCCCGCAAAAAATCAGACGCAAGTTTTTGTTTCCAGAAACCGAAAATATTTCCCAAAAAAAACCTTGAATGAAAAACAAAAAAGGACGATGTATGGAGCAGAAGTTGATCTTTGGAAAAAACCAGATTTACCCTGCCCTGTTCGTGATTCGCAACAGTCCTTGAACCGTAGTTAAAACGATAACGGGATGAGTTCTGATTGTGGCCGGCATGCCTTCACTGGAAGCCGAAAGCAGACAGACGAGTCCACATGTAGCAATACATGTTCAAAGGATCGAGTTCGACACGGCAACGGCGGGGTTGTTCTCTAAAGCCCGCTCCGGCGGGCTTTTTTATTTCGGCGGCCATCCAAGTTTAAGACATTGCCGAACACTGTTGTCTTAAAAGAACCCACCCGGTTTCGCCAACGCAGAAGGACGAAAAAATGGCGGACGGTCAATTCCCGTTCAATTGCTGGGAAGTTGGCCTGAAAATGGCTTTGACTACAAAATCAGAAAAACCGCTTCTTTCAGCGCACATTTGGCAAGCTCCCTGCGTTGGGTTGGGCTGTGATTGTCTCGACGAGAACATTGTTTTGCGGAATGCCAGCCGGTTTGGGCCGGTTCCTGATGTGGGCGGCGATGGCCGTATTGCCGCTGACGGCTTTTGGTTTGGTGAGCACCACGGTGACTTGGAATCCCAGCCCGGATGCCAGCGTGACCGGCTACGACATTTACTATGGCACGGCGAGCCATGACTACACCAAGATGGTTTCCGTCGGCAATGTGTCCAGCGCCGTCATTGCCAATCTGTCCGCAAACTCGGCCTATTATTTCGCCGCCAAGGCGCATGACAACGCCGGCAACCAGAGCGATTTTTCCAACGAAGCCACATTCGCCAATTACCAAGTCAATCCCGATCAAGGTTTGCGCGTGAACACCCTGCCGTCGGCGCTGGCGGGAGATCTGATCACATTCACCCTTGCATCCGGGGCGCCCGCCGCCGCGAGCATCAATCCGCTCAACGGCGTCCTGTCGTGGAAGCCCGGCGTGGCCGATGCCAACACAACCAGTTCCATCACGGTCATCGTCACCGACCTCACCAATCCAGGCGCCAGCACGCAAATCAGCATTTTTGTGACGGTGCAGGATTATCTCAATCTTCAACTGGGAAACACACCGGCGCAAACCGGCCAGTATGGGAGCTTGCCGGTGAGCGTTTCTACCAGCGATGGTCTCACTAACATTATTTTCAACGTGAACTGGCCCGGCGACCGGCTGCAGAACCCGACGTTGATCTATAACTCGCCGGTGGCCGGCGGCACCCTGTTAAATCAAGGAACGAATCTGGTCATTCACCTTTGGACTGCCAACGGCAACGTGCTGACGGGAACCAGCCTCCTCGCCGAGTTGAACTTTCAGATTGCCGGCAACCAGTCTTCGGCGTTTGTCACTTTGCCTGTTTCCGGCGTGTCCGCCAGCAAGCCAAACGGCTCGGCTTATTCCAATGCCACGGGAGAACCGGGCAAAGTCATCGTCATCGGCCTCAATCCGCTGCTCCAGGCGAACGCCGACGTCGGCCAGGGCCGGTCGCTCACGCTTTACGCCAATCCCGGAACCGATTATCAATTGCAATACACCACCAGCCTCACGCCGCCGGTCCAGTGGCAGCCCTTGCAGGATTACCAGCCGGCCAACGTGGAACAAACCGTCAATCTTGATTCATCCAAGCCCGTCGTCTATTACCGGCTGATGCAACAATGATCTGGCCCCAGACCGCTCCCGGCGGCCACGCGCAGAATTTTTATTTTGGGCAATTCCACTTGCCGATGCTAATTTCACGCAATGGCGCGCGACGATTTGTTTTCCGCTCCGGTTGAACATCAGCCGGAGGAAAAATCCACGCTTGCCGGGGACAATCTCCGCAGCCAGCCGCTCGCCGCACGGATGCGCCCGCGCAGCTTGGACGAATACGCCGGGCAAACCCACATTCTCGGCCAGGGACGGCTTCTCCGCCGCGCGATTGAAGCCGACCGGATTCAATCGCTGATTTTTTACGGGCCGCCGGGCACGGGCAAAACCTCGCTCGCACAGATCATCGCGCGCCAGACCAAAAGCAAGTTCGAGCGCTTGAGCGGCGTCGAATCCAACGTCGCCGACATGAGGCGCGTCTTGTCCGCCGCCGCAAACCGCCTGGAAAACACAGGGCAATCCACGATTCTTTTCATTGACGAAATCCACCGGTTCAACAAGGCGCAGCAGGACGTGCTGCTGCCCGACGTGGAAAGCGGTGTCATCAAGCTCATCGGCGCGACCACTCATAATCCGTTTTTCTTCGTCAACTCGCCGCTCGTCTCGCGCTCCCAAATTTTTGAACTGCGCCCGCTGACGGAGGAGGATTTGTTTTCACTGCTCCAACGCGCGTTGGCCGACGCGGAACGCGGACTCGGCGGACTGAAAATTTCGGCGGATGAAAATGCGCTGCGGCATCTCGCGAAAATCTCGGACGGTGACGCGCGGAAAGCCTTGAACGCGCTGGAAATTGCCGCGCTCACCACCGCGCCGGAAACAAGCGGAACAATTCACATCACGCTGGAAGTCGCCGAACAGAGCATCCAGAAAAAGGCCGTCGTGTATGACGGTGACGGCGACGCGCATTACGACACGATTTCCGCGTTCATCAAGGCGATGCGCGGCAGCGATCCCGACGCCGCGCTTTACTGGCTGGCGAAGATGATTCACGCCGGCGAAGACCCGCGCTTCATCGCGCGGCGCATCGTGATTTGCGCGGCGGAAGATGTCGGCCTCGCTGATCCGATGGCCTTGGTTTTGGCAAACTCGGCGTTGTCGGCGGCGGAATTTGTCGGCTGGCCCGAGGCACAAATTCCACTGGCCGAGGCGACGATTTACATTGCGACCGCGAACAAAAGCAACAGCGCAGTAATGGCGATTGCCGCCGCACTCGAAGATGTGAAGTCGGGCCGCACGCTGCCGGTGCCGGAGCATTTGCGCGACGCCAGCTACAAGGGCGCCAAAAAACTCGGCCACGGCACCGGCTACGAATACGCGCACGACGGCAAGGATCATTTCGTGGCGCAGGATTATCTGGGCGCGGACAAAATCTATTACCAGCCGACCGAGCAGGGCGTGGAAAAGAAAATCAAGGAACGGGTCGAAAAATGGCGGGCCGCTTTCGCGGCGTCCAAAGTCCAAAGCCCAAAGTCCAAAGCCGGCGGGCCTTGAAAGATGGAAACGGAAATTTCAAAAGCCAAAAACCAACTGCGCGGCAAAATCCGCGTGGCGCTGGAACGAATTTCCCCGGCGGTGCGGGCGGTGGAATCGGTGGATCTTTGTGACCGGCTGAAAGTCCAGTTGCGAAGCGCGCACACCATTCTTTTTTTTGCGCCGCTGCCGGATGAACTGGATGTCTGGCCGTTGCTGGAGGAATTGCTGGCTGCCGAAAAAATCATCGCGCTGCCATTTTTTGACCGGGACAAAAACATCTACACGGCGCGGCAAATCAGCAGCGCGGCAACGGACATTGTCATGGGAAAATTCGGCGTGCGTGAACCGGCTTCAACCTGCGTTGAAATCCCGCTCGACCGTTTTGATCTGGTGCTCGTGCCGGGCGCGGCGTTTGATTTGGGCGGAAACCGGCTGGGGCGCGGCAAAGGTTTTTACGACCGGCTGCTGGCGGCAGCCAGCGGCGTGAAATGCGGCGTCGGTTACGACGGACAACTGCTGGAAAAAATCCCGGCGGAACCGCACGATGCGCGGGTGGATTTTATTTTCACGCCGTCCCGCTGCGTGCATCGGAAGCTTTAGCGATGTTGCATGCTGTCCAATCCCATGCCGCCCATGCCGTTTTCCCAGCTTTGCGGCGTGTTCCACGGGCGGACGGAATCGTTGTCTGATTCGGTGGTGGCGCAGCCAGAAATCATTGCGGCCAGCGAGAGCAGCGCGAGGAAAAGCAGCAGTTGCGCAACCCGAAAATTCATGTCAGGAAGCCGGGTGCGCCGGGGTGACTTCATCGCCTTCAAACACTTCGCCCAGCTTCCAGCCTGGCATGACGTTGGCGATGCAACGGTCCTTTTGAACATTGCTGATGACCACCTTGGCGACCAGCTTGCCTTCGCGGCTGACCAGCATCTCGCCATCGGGAATGACTCCCTGATCGTCGCCAATGTTGAGCACCACAAAATCCCACTTGGGATCCACCACCAGAATTTTGCCCTTCAAATCCGCCGGCAGCTTGATGTAGGAGTCCGGTATAATGTATTTATTCAACTCTGCCTGGGTTCTGACCAGCTTGCGTTGCAACAAGGCTTTCTCGCCATTGATGCCGGCGATTTCGGTGTTGGCGTCCTTCAACTGCTTGGTCAGTTGGAGAATTTGTTCAGGCGTCAAACTGGTCGCCTTGTAGGCCGCCAGTTGGTTTTGCGCGTCATCGCGGTCATGCGTGGCCTTGGCCAGTTGGTCGGCCAGTTGGTCGGCCCGCGTGGATTGCGCCGTCGCCCGCGCGTCGGCCTTGTCGCGTTCGCCCTTGGTGGTGGCGAGATCCTGCTTGGTCTGTGCGAGTTCACCCTGTGTTTTTTTCAGTTCGGTTTTGGTTTTGTTGTGGGCGGAAATCTCGGCCACCTTGGCATCGTGTTCCTTGTCGCGCTGGTCTTTCAGCGACGGAATCTGCGTGGAAACTTCATAGTATCCCAGCCCGCCGGCGCCGAGGCCGGCCAGAATGGCCACAATCAAACAAATGCGAAGTAACATGGTCGGTTGAAATTTTCTTTAGACTAAACCGGCCCGGCCCGGCTGTCAACGCCGTTTGCGCCTTGCTAAACCGGCGGTTCCGCGCATCTTTTGCCGGACGATGAAACTGAACCACGGCCTGCATCTCGCCTACTGCACCAACATCCATCGCGGCGAGACGTGGCGGGAAACTTTTCATTCGCTTCAACAACACGCGCTGGCCGTCCGCGAAAAAGTCTGCCCGCAAAAGCCGTTTGCCATCGGCCTGCGCTTGAGCGGGCGGGCGGCGGTCGAATTGAGCGAACGCGAAACGCTGCTGGAATTCCGCCGCTGGCTCGACAAAAATTCCTGCTATGTTTTTACGATCAACGGATTTCCCTACGGCCAGTTTCACGGCACGCGCGTCCAGGAACAGGTTTATCGGCCCGACTGGACTTCGCCGGAGCGGCTCGGCTACACCAACCTGCTTTTTGATTTGCTGGCGGAACTTTTGCCCGCCGGCGTCGAAGGCAGCGTCAGCACTTTGCCCGGCTCGTTCAAGGAATTCATTTCCAGCCGCGAACAGGTAGCCGAAATCCGCAAAAATCTTTTCCGCTGCGTCGAACACATTGCCCGCGTCAGCGAAAAATCAAAACGCCGGTTGCATCTCGGCCTCGAACCCGAACCGCTCGGCCTGCTGGAAAATTCAGCCGAGACCGTTTCATTTTTTGAGCAGCTTCGCGCCGAACACCAGAACGATCCGCGCCTCGACGAATTTCTCGGCGTGAATTACGACACCTGCCATTTCGCCATCGAGTTTGAAGCTCCGCAAACTGCCCTGGCCGCCTTCCAGCGGGCCGGCATCAAAATCAGCAAGCTGCATTTGAGTTCCGCGCTCAAAGTTTCGCCGACGCCAGAGGCGTGCGCACAACTGGAAAAATTTTCCGACGACGTTTATCTCCATCAAGTCGTCGCCCGCGACAAGTCCGGCAAGTTGAAATTCTTCCGTGACCTGCCGGACGCACTTTCTTGTCACTCGTCACTCGTCACTCATCACCCCGCCGAATGGCGCATTCATTTCCACGTTCCGTTGCACGCGCCCGCCGCGCCGCCGTTTGCCAACACCAACGACCATCTGCTCGGCGTTCTGGATTTGCTCGCCGCGAATCCAAAACTTTGTTCGCATTTGGAAATGGAAACTTACACCTGGGAAGTCCTGCCGCCAGAATTGAAATCGCGCAGCGTCGTCGAGCAGCTTGCGGGCGAATACAACTGGGCGTTGGCGGAACTCGCCGAACGCGGACTAGCTTCGTGACAAACAAAAAACTTTGGAATAGTCTAACGAATTCTAACTTATGAAAACATTGCAAACAACTTTCTGTGTGTGTTGCTTTCTTTTCTGGCTGCACCCGCATCTTCAGGCCGCACCGCCCCAAGGTTATGTTATAGAATGGGGATGGAATACTGCCGCCGGCAAAGCCGCGCCAGCCAAGCTGGTTTTGAGCAACACCATAGCCATAAGCGCAGGCCGGCTTCATTGCCTCGCGCTAAAAGGTGATGGCACAGTGGTTGCGTGGAGTTGGAATAGACAAGGTGATCCCACCTTCGATAACACGGTGCTGACATCCGGTGAGGTTCGCTCCGGCAACAAGGTTGAGATAGCAAACACAACAAAAATTCTGACGAACGGGGTCGTAAAAATAGATGGCCAGATTTTGAGCGATGTCATTTCCATCGCGACGGGAGATGAATTTGGTTTAGCACTTAAAAAAGACAGAACGATTGTTGCTTGGGGTGATCAGGAACGGATGGAAACTGTTCCGATATTAACTGTCGCCGAAGAACAGAAAGAAATACTTGAAAGCCAAGGCATGCAGTTTGACCAAATTGATCCAGCTACCGGATTACCAGTTGGGATGAACAGGCCGCCCCATCTGGTCTGGCGACCTCAAGGCGGTGAGACCAGAACGGCTTTTAGTGTCGGTCTCCTAAACGACGGCACGGTGGCGACACGAGTTGAAGATCACAAACCCATTCCATTAAGCAATGTCGTGGCCATTGCCGCAGCGGGTTTCACAAGTTTTGCCGTCAAAGACGACGGCACAGTGGTCACATGGGAAGGCGAAAAATTTGGGCGGTATCGTGGACAACTGCGAATTGTTTCAGATGTGAGCAATGTGCTGGCAGTCGCGGCGGGTGAAGGTTATCAAGGCCCGCGAACGCTTGCGCTCAAAAAAGATGGCGCGGCGGCACATTGGGGAAGTGAATCAATTTACAACGACGCGACTCCACCCGCTGGTTTGAGCAATGTGGTTGCCATTGCTGCGGGTGACGGTCACACATTGGCGCTGAAGAGTGATGGCACGGTTATCGGTTGGGGATTTAACGAAGTTGGTCAGGCAACTGGTTTGCCAACAAAAAAATCCCCGAACATTTCATCGGGTCAAGTCAGAATCGGAGGCCAAGTTTTGAGCAACGTTGTATCCATTGCCGCTGGTCGTGGCTACAGCATGGCGCTCAAAAAAGACGGAACGGTGATTGCATGGGGGCGCATGGTAAATGACCTTTACCCCGCAACAGTTCCCGCTGGTTTAGGCAATGTTGTCGCAATTGCCGCAGGTGATAACTTTGGTCTGGCCATCACGACCAACAGCGCCGTTGCTGACAAATTTCTGCACTAACCCCTTCTCCTTGCACAAATTTGGCAGCTTGCTTCTCGGCCACCACCGCTGGCGAAATTCCAAGTAGTTCAAATCGCAGACTCGCCAGCCGCTGACTTTTTTGTTTTCCTTCGCGCGGTGAACCAAAAGTTTCTGGAACAATTCCGCACGCTGCTCATTCTTGGTCGTGTGTCGAATTTGCCGACGGTCTGGTCGAACTGCCTCGCGGGCTGTTGGCTTGGCGGCGGCGGCAATTACTGGAAGCTGCCATTCCTGCTGCTTGGTGTGAGCGCGCTTTACACCGGCGGAATGTTTTTGAACGACGCCTTCGACGAGGCATTTGACCGGCAACGCCGCGCGGAACGCCCGATTCCCTCCGGGAAAATCTCCGCCGGTCTTGTGTGGCGCTTTGGTTTCGGCCAGCTTGCGCTGGGAATTCTGCTGCTGTGCTTTTGCGGCAAAGTGGCCACCGTGGCCGCCGTTTTTCTGGCGCTGTCCATTTTGCTCTATGACTGGACGCACAAATTCATCACCGCGTCGCCGTGGCTGATGGGCTTGTGCCGGTTCTGGGTTTATGTCATCGCCGGCGCGACGGGCGTGGACGGCCTGAACGGCTTTCCCATTTTCTGCGGCGCGGCGCTGGCGTTTTACATTGTCGGTTTGAGCAGTGTCGCCCGGCGTGAAAGTTTTCGCGGGCCAATTCCATTCTGGCCGCTGCTGCTGCTGGCCGCGCCGGTCGTTCTGGCGATGACGATGAATGCCGGGGTCTATCGCCAGCCGGCCCTCTGGATTTCGGCAGTTTTGATTTTGTGGTCGGCGCGCTGCCTGCGAACCATTTTTCTCGGCGGCGAAAACAACGTCGGCTGGATCGTCACGAACCTGCTGGCGGGCATCGTGCTGGTTGACTGGCTGGCGGTCGCGCCGCAAATCCCGCCCCGGTTGAGCGCCGCCGTTTTCCTGGCGCTGTTTGGTTTGACGAAATGGCTGCAAAAATTCGTGCCGGCAACGTAGATTTTCCCTCGCGCCCTGACACTTCAAAGCCGCGCTTGAACCACCATGCCAGGCAGGCTATCATCACCGTTCGCTTATGAGCGCTGAAGCACCCGTCAAATTGACGCACAACGAAGAAATCAAGGCCGCCATCCCGACCTTGGCCGGCACGATTGCCGCGACCCTCGCCGACGCAAGCACCGACCATTTCTCCGAGGACGACAACCAGTTCCTGAAATTTCACGGCAGCTACCAGCAGGACGACCGCGACCTGCGCAAGACCGGCAAGAAATACATCATGATGATCCGCAGCCGCATTCCCGGCGGCGTGATGACGGCAAGCCAGTGGAAAGTTTTTGACGATCTGGCCTCAACTTACGGCAACAACACTTTGCGGATCACCACGCGCCAGACCATCCAGTTTCACGGCGTTGTGAAATCCGGTTTGCGTCCGCTTATCGCGAAAATCAATGAAAGTTTGCTGTCAACCTTGGCCGCCTGCGGCGACGTGAACCGCAACGTCCTCGCGCCGCCCACGCCCGCCTACACCAAGGCGCGCGAACAGGTTTATGCCGATTGCAAACGCGTCGCGCTTGCGCTCGCGCCGCAGACCAAGGCGTATCATTCCATCTGGATTGACGGCGTGCAGTTGAACCTCGACGACGCGGAGAACAAAAACTTCGTTGACCCGCTTTACGGCAAAACCTATTTGCCGCGCAAATTCAAAGTTGCCTTCGCAATTCCGCCCGTCAACGACATTGATGTTTTTACAAACGATGTTGGCCTCATTGCGATTGTCGAAAACGATCAACTTGCCGGTTACAACCTTGCCGTCGGTGGCGGCATGGGCCGCAGCCACGGCAACGTGCAGACTTTTCCGCGCCTCGCCGACGTCATTGGATTTTTTACGCCCGACAAACTGGTGGACGTGGCGAAGGCCGTGCTGACAATCCATCGCGATTTCGGCGACCGCACCGACCGCAAACATGCGCGTTTGAAATATGTCGTGGCCGAACGCGGCGTGGATTGGACGCGCGCGGAAGTTGAGAAACGCGCGAACGTGAAGCTCGCGCCCGCACGCGAATTCAAATTCACGATGATGAATGATTTGCTCGGCTGGCATAAATCCGTGGACGGGAAAAATTTCTTCACGATGTTCGTCGAAACCGGACGCGTAAAGAACGCCAAGAAAATTGCTCTGCGCGAAATCGCCGAGAAATTTCCAAACCTCGAATTTCGCCTGACGACAAATCAAAACGTGATTCTGGCAAATGCCAATCACGAAGAAAAAATTGCGATTACGGCTTTGCTCGCGACACACGGCGTTAAAACGGAAAATCAGGCGGGCATTTTGCACGCGGCTTCGATGGCCTGTCCTGCCCTGCCTACTTGTGGACTCGCGCTCGCCGAATCCGAACGTATGTTGCCCGGCCTGATTGACCGCATCGAAAAACTTTGCGGCGACCTCGGCCTCGGCGGCGAGGAGATCATCATCCGCTCGACCGGCTGCCCGAACGGCTGTGCGCGGCCTTACATGGCGGAGATTGCGTTCGTCGGCAAGGCGCCGGGGCGTTATCAAGTCTGGCTCGGCGGCGACGTTTCCGGCACGCGCCTCAATCGCGTCTGGAAAGACGTGGTCAAAGACCCGGACATCGAAAACGAACTGCGCCCCGTCCTCGCGCGTTACGCGAAGGAAAGAAATTCCGGCGAACGCTTTGGCGATTGGTGCGACCGCGTGTTTTTGAACGAGCAGAAAAATTAACAACGAGTTTTGTCATGGCAATTTACAAGCTCAATCCAGATTCTCTTCTGCAACTCGAAGGAACTACTTTCGAGAGCGCACAAGTGCTTGAACGCCGTGATCTCCAGCGCCTTCTCCGACAGCAACCTAAAATTCTATCGCCTGATACTGAAATTTTAATTATCTCGGAAGAATTTGAAGAATGGGAGGACAGTCGCAGACGCATTGATTTACTCGCCTTGGATAAACAGGCGCGTCTTGTAGTAATCGAACTCAAACGAAATGAAACTGGCGGCCACATGGAATTGCAGGCGGTTCGATATGCTGCGATGGTTTCGACTTTGACGTTTGAAAAAGCCACTGAAATTTATCGCCAGTTTCTTGAAAAAACAGGCCAGCAAAAAGACGCGAGAGAAGAGTTGCTTGGATTTCTGGAATGGGACGAGCCTAGCTATATCAGCGATCAATTTACATAGCCCAACGCACAATTTACACATCCCAACGGCCAGCTTGCACACGCCAACGGTCGTCTGACATCGCCCAACCATCGGCTTGCACGTTCCAACGCAGGTTTTGCACACGGCCTTTCTCGTCTCGCACATACCAACGTTCGATTTACACGTTTCAACTTTCGTCATGCACTCGCCAACGAGCGGCTCTCGTTTGCCAACGACCGATTTAGAACCGCCAACGGGCTGCTTTCAGCGGTCAACGGACTATTTACATTTGCCCACAACCGGCTTTTGTTCGCCCACGACTGGCGAGAGAGAGTTTTTTACACTTTTCTGTGTATTTTTTTTTCGGCGCAGAAGGCTATTTGCCTTTTGCCGAGGCCCGCTTGCGAAAAGCCGAAACGCATCTTGTTGAACTGCGACCGGCTTTTGTATAATGTCGCCCGCAGGGATTTTTATGATCAACGAAAAGTCGAACACGGGACAAAAGGCGCTCCAGATCAATCTCGATGCAAAAAAATACGGCACGTTCGCCGAGATCGGCGCGGGACAGGAGGTTGCCCGCTGGTTTTTCCACGTCGGCAAGGCTTCCGGCACCGTGGCCAAGACCATTTCCGCCTATGACATGGCCGTGAGCGATGCGATTTACGGATCGGCCGAGCGCTATGTCAGCCGCAAACGTCTTCAGGCGATGCTCGATCTGGAATTTGACCTGCTCCTCGAACGCCTCGACAAGACGCGCGGCGACAAATGCACCTTTTTCGCCTTCGCCAACACCGTTGCCACCAAGCAGGGATTGCGGCCCGGCATGGAAGAAGGCCAGGGCTGGCTCGGCATCAAGTTTCAGGCTCACCCGCACGGCGATCCCTCCACCATCATCATTCATGCGCGGCTGCTCGACTGGGAAACTCCCCGCCAGCAGGAAGCCGTCGGCATCACCGGCGTCAATCTTATTCACGGCGCTTTTTATCAGTCCTCTGATCCGGCGACATTAATTGGCGCTTTGCTCGACGGACTGACCAACCAGCGCGTCGAAGTGGACATGATTAAATTCTCCGGCCCCGCCTTCACCGGCGTGGACAACCGGCTCATGGCCTTGCAGCTCGTGGAACAGGAAATTGCCGAGGCCGCCATGTTCACCGCCGACGGCGAAACCATCATCCCCGGCGAAATCCTCTATAAAAAGCCCGTCCTGCTCGAACGCGGCAGCTTCCGCCCGCTCACCAATCCCATGCTCGACATGATGGAACGCGCGCAGGAAAAATTCGTCCAGGAACCCGCGCTCCTTGGCGAAACCCCCGTCGTCATGTTCGAGATGACCCTGCGCCAGTTGCAGGTCGAGAACGCCATTGACCACCGCGACTTTTTGGATCGGGTGGACACGCTGGGCGCGCTGGGCAAACCCGTGCTCATTTCCAATTTCTTCCGCTATCACCGCCTCGTCACCTATCTGTCGCGCCAGACCCAGCGGCCCATCGGCCTGCCCATCGGCCTCGTGCGCCTGCGCGACGTGCTCGACGAAAAATTCTATACCGACCTGCCCGGCGGCCTCATGGAATCGCTCGGCCAGCTTTTCAAGAACGGCGCGAAACTTTATGTCTATCCCTCGCTCGACAAAAAATCCGGCAAGCTCTTTACCGTGGAAAACCTCGAAGTCGCGCCCAACCTGCGCCATCTCTACCAGCACTTGGTGGACAACCAGTTCATCGTGGGCCTCAACAACTACAATGCCGACACATTGAGAATTTATTCCAGCGAAGTCCTCGCCAAAATTCATTCCGGTGACGAGGCGCTCGCCAGACTTATACCGCCGCAAATTTTTGAAGTTATCAAGGCCAAGAAACTGTTCGGCTGGGCGCAAAAGCCGGCAACTGTTGTTGCTTGAGAATGGAAATAAAACTCATGAAGCTGGCCGCGCGGATTTTTCATATCCAAATCATTTTAGCCGCGCTATTGGTGGCGGGCTGTGCAACCAAGCGCACGACGCAGCCCGTTTCGTCCGTCTGGCAGTTGGGCACCGCCAGCCGTCAGCTCTCCTTTACGAACACCGTTCCGCGAGCCAGCTATCAGTTGCAAATCTACGTCGTTTGCGCCGGCGACACCCTCGCAATGATTGCCAAACGCCTGCACACGACAATGCCATCCCTCTACGCTTTGAATCCCGGACTGGACGCGCGCCGCCTCCGCATCGGCGAAACACTGCTCGTATCGGAGCAAATCGTTAAATGACGCCTGGTGCCCGCAAACTACCTCATATCATCGCCCACGTTTTCATCGTGATTTTCAGCGCATAGCGGTTTCCAGTCCGTTGCAATTGCATCCGCGCGCCAAACGCCGTGGAAAGATTTTTTGAGTTCAGCACGTCCGCCTTTTTGCCCGCAGCCAGCCCGCGGCCATTTTTCAAAACGAGCAGGTGCGAAAAGACCGGCATGATCTCCTCGACGTGATGCGTCACCAAGACCAACGTCGGCGAATTTTTCTGCGTGCCGAGCTGCTGGAGAAATTGCAGGAAATGTTCACGCGCCGCCGGATCCAGCCCGGCGCACGGCTCGTCCAGAATCAACAGCTTTGGGCTTGCCATCAGCGCGCGCCCGATCAAAACACGCTGTCGTTCGCCTTGCGATAGCACGCGCCACGGACGCCCGGCCAGATGCGCGCATTCAACTTGGTTCAACAATTTTAACGCTTTGGCTTTATCAGTGCGGCTCAGCCGCCCCCAGAAATCAATCATCGCGTATTTTCCACTCGCGACGGTTTCGAGTGCCGGTTCGTCGTCCGCCATCATCTGCCGCACGGACGAACTAACGATTCCAATTTGCTTCCGCAACTCGCGCCAATCGGACTGGCCGTAAATTTTTCCGAGCAAAAAAATTTCTCCCGCCGTCGGCATAAAATGACCCGTCAACGCGCTCAACAAGGAAGTTTTCCCCGAGCCGTTCGCGCCGAGAATCGCCCAATGTTGTCCGCGCTCTACGCGCCAGTTCACGCCATCGAGAATCACAACGTCGTCGCGCTGAATCCGCAGGTTTGAAATTTCGAGAACCGTTTTTTTCACGCGCTTTATTTTAACCACCAAGCCACCAAGACACCAAGTTCGGGTTGCAAAATTGTCGCGAAAAATTCTTTGTGTCTTTGTGACTTGGTGGTTAATTTCGGGATATGAAAGATTTGATTCCAACTTTTTTGCTGATGACAACCGTTCTTACATCCCGCGCCGCCATCCACACCGAAACCGTCGAATACAAACAGGGCGACACCACGCTCGAAGGTTTTCTGGCCTACGACGATTCCATTTCCGGCAAACGTCCCGGTGTGCTCGTCGTTCATCAATGGCTCGGTCTGACCGGTTATGAAAAGCATCGCGTGGAAATGCTCGCGCAGCTCGGCTACGTCGCATTTTGCGCTGACATTTATGGCAAGGGCGTCCGTCCTAAAGACGTGTCGGAAGCCGGCACCGAATCCACGAAATACAAATCCGACCGCCAGCTTTTGCGCGCCCGCGTGAACGCCGGTTTGGATGAATTGAAGAAAAATCAATTCGTTGACACAAGTCGCGTTGCGGCCATCGGCTATTGTTTCGGCGGCACAACGGTGATCGAACTCGCGCGCAGCGGCGCGGATTTGAACGGCGTAGTCAGTTTCCACGGCGGACTGGATTCGCCAACGCCAGCGGACGGTAAAAACATTAAATGCAAAGTTCTAGCCTTGGCTGGCGCGGATGATCCGTTCCAAAAACCGGAAGATTTGACCGCGTTTGAAAGCGAGATGCGCGACAACAAAGTGGATTGGGAAATCACTTTTTATGGCGGCGCGGTTCACAGTTTCACACAACCTGATCCCGGTTTTTCCAATCCCGGCGCAAAATATAACGAAAAAGCCGACAAGCGTTCGTGGCAGGCGATGAAGGATTTCTTTGCGGAAATTTTTCAGTGAAGTGATTCGTTGAACGGTTGAATTGTTAAATTGTTTGCCGATTCAACGATTCAACCATTTAACAATTCAACGAACCTATGCGCATCACCGGCGGCAACGCGGCTCGGCGGATTTTGAAAGTCCCAAAAGGACTCGACGTTCGCCCGACGCCGGATTTGGTCAAGCAGGCGATTTTCAATTCACTCGGCGCAAGAGTTGTCGGCGCGAAAGTTTTGGAACTGTTCGCGGGCAGCGGCGCGTTGAGTTTGGAATGTTTGAGTCGCGGCGCGGCTTCGGTGATGTGCGTTGAAAAATCGCATCGGCACGCGGAATTTATTCGCAGCAACGCGGCGGCGGCGGGCTACGGTGAAATTCTGGAAGTGCGGACGCAGGATGTTTTTCCGGTGATGAATCAACTGGCGGAAAGCGGACGACAATTCGATTTGATTCTGGCCGATCCGCCTTACGGCGAAAAAAATGTGAACCGCCGCTCGACTTCATTCGCGCAGCAATTGCTCGACGATAAAAATCTGCCGAAGCTGCTCGCTTCCGGCGGAAGACTTGTGCTCGGCCACACGAAACGCGACACGCTGGAAATCGTCGTGCCGTGGACGGAAGTGAAAATGCTAAAGCACGGCGACACCGTGATGCGGTTTTTGGAAATTTAGCCGGTGGGGCGAGCGTCCCCGCGAGCCGACGTGCGCCAAACAGTTCTCGCGGCTCGCGAGGACGCTCGCCCCACCAAATTGAGTCGCTACCCATTCGCCGCTTGCGATTTCAGGAGCGTCGAATTAGAGTTGCCCCGTGCCAACGGTTTTGCGCATCAAAGGTTATCGCGTTGGATTTTACAGTTCCGAACCGGATGAACCGGCGCACGTGCATGTGATCAAATCCGGTTGCGAAGCGAAGTTCTGGCTGTCGCCGGTTCAATTAAGCTGGAACAAAGATTTTCGGGAAGTGCAATTGCGTGAAATCATCCGCATTTTGGAAAATCACGAAAGTGAATTATTGGAATTTTGGAATGAAACTGAATAATAATCCGCCGCCGGACATTGCGGCGGTGCATATCTCAAAAGACCGGCTCGCGTTTGATTTGGAAGACGGGCGCTCGGTCAGCGTGCCGCTGGCTTTTTATCCCACGCTGCTGCTCGCGTCGGGCCGCGACCGCGCGCATTTTGAAATCACGCATTCTTCCGTCCACTGGCCAAAGCTCGACTGCGACATCAGTTCGGAATGTCTGCTGCGCGGCGCAAAAGAAGCGCGCAAGTTCGCGCAAAAGGCTGTCGCGCGGAAAAAACAATTGGTTGCGGCTTGATCTTCGCGCCGTGGACGGAAGTGAAAATGCTCAAGCACGGCGACACCGTGATGCGTTTTTTGGAGATGGCTCAATAGTTGAGAAGCATGATTAACAAAAAACAATTGAATCAACCCGTGGACAATGAAGTGATTGGCGCATTGGCCGGGAAATTGACAGTTTTGGCGTGTTGTATTTTTGGAAC
>DATCBW010000264.1:0-8070 GCA_036511615.1 Verrucomicrobiia bacterium
TGATTTGTCGCGCGGCCAAAGCACGTTCATGGTCGAGATGACCGAGACGGCGAACATTTTGAACAACGCCACGGCGCGCAGCCTCATCGTGCTGGACGAAATCGGGCGCGGCACGAGCACGTTCGACGGCTTGAGCCTCGCGTGGAGCATCGTAGAATTTCTGCACAACCAAGTCGGCGCAAAAACTTTGTTTGCGACGCATTACCACGAGCTGACGGAACTCTCGGCGCGATTGCCGCGATTGAAAAATTTCAACGTCGCCGTGCGCGAGTGGCGCGACCAGATTGTTTTTCTCCGCAAAATCGTCGAGGGCGGCACGGACAAGAGCTACGGCATCCAGGTCGCGCGGCTCGCGGGCGTGCCGAAGGAAGTTTTGGAACGCGCGAAACAGATTTTGTCGAACCTGGAAGAATCCGAACTCACGCCGGAAGGCAACGTGCGTCCGCAAACGCGGCAGCGCGGCAAGCTGCAAAATCTTCCCGTGCCGCCGCAGATGGATTTGTTCGGATAAATTCTCAAGCCGGTTTCCGCCATTGACTAATTTGCAAAATCTGATAATCTGATTTTATGAAAAAGACGAGCATTTCGGTCACCGAGGCGGCGCGGAATTTCGCCCATTGCATCAACCGCGTTCACTATCAAAACCGGAGCTTTGTGCTGGTGAAAAACGGCCGGCCGCTCGCGCGTCTCGTTCCCGAATCCGCGAAAATTTGCACGGGTGCGGAACTGGCGGAGGCGCTCGCCGAATGCGAACTTTCCACCGCCGAGGCGGTTGCGTGGGGCAAAGACCTGGGCAAAGCCCGCAAGTCACTCAAAACCCCTGAAGACAAATGGCGATAATTCTGGATGCGGACGTCATCATTCGCGGCGAAAAAAGGGCGTTTGATTTGCAAAGCTGGCTCGCGTCGCGGGCGGCGGAAGAATTCGAGATTGCCGCCGTCACCGTCGCCGAGCTTTGGCATGGCGTGGAGCGCGCGACGGGTGCGCGCCGCGCGGCGAGACTGCATTACCTTGAGACGATTCTGGCGCTGCTGCCCGTCATTTCCTACACGGAGCAGACCACCTACGAACACGCGCGCATCTGGGCGAAACTGGAGACCGCCGGAAAAATGATCGGCTATTACGACCTCATCGTGGCGGCTACCGCGATGGAACGCGGCAGCGGCGTGGCCACATTTAACAAACGGCATTTTGGCTTGGTCAATGGATTGAAAGTCATCGAGCCGAAATAAATCAACGCACTCGCCGCAGATGGATTTATTTAGTTAAGCCAGCTATTGCAGAAAGTGCAGATGATGAGCTATTGTCTGGTGGAACGCAGGTCATGAATAAAACGCCATCAATTGAATTTGTCCTACACGGCAAAGTAGATGGGGTGGAAATCACTCCCAAGACGATTGGCTTGTCTCAATTCAATGAGTTCAACCAGCAGGTTGAGGCGTTTATCAGTGGAAGTCAAAAGCTCAAACTTGATCAAGCTCACGTTGAAATTGACAAAAGTTCCTATCTCTTGCGCGTCCTGTTGCCGGTTGTTGTTGCCGCCAGCATCGAGACCGATTTGAAACTTATGGCTCGGCAAGATGTGCTTGGCGAACTGGATTACAAACGTGCGGAAATCATTCAAAAGTGGCAGGCACGCGCCAAAAACAATCCAGACTTGAACTACGAAGTGCGTTCGCCGAATCATGAACTTGCGGGATTTCAAATCAATCAAAGAACCGATTATCGGGTTGGTGCTATTGTGCCGTGGGTGGCGGTAGAGAAATATTTGTTCGGCCAAATCATGGACATAGGCGGCGTGCAGAAGGCGAACATTCACCTTAAGTTGGATCGCGGCGGCAAAACAGAAATCATTGGCTCGTCGCAAGGTTATTTGCGCGAACAAACGCCCAAGATTTATCACAAGGCACTGGTGCATGTCAGGGCGCAGCAGCATCACCAAACTGGAGAGCTACGGAATATTCAACTGATTTCATTTGTGGACTACAATCCGACTTACAGCGAAGAATCTTTGGATCAATTTGCCGCCAAAGGCGAAAAGGCTTGGGCTGACGTAGCAGACGCGGCGGGCTGGGTCAGGGAATTACGAGAGGGATAAACATGGCCACCGGCGTTCTGATAGATACAAGTTTTCTGATTACTTTGGCTGGCAAAGGCCGGAAGCATCACGATTCTGCCCGCAAGTATTGGCGGTATTTCCTTGAGAACCAAATTCCGATATTTCTTTCCACAATCGTCGTCTCCGAATTTTGCATCAAACAAGAAATTCCGCCTGACCTTCTCCGTTGCTGCGTTGTATTACCGTTCAACTGGGATGATGCCCAGCGAGCGGCTAAACTGGATTGGAAACGTCTGCGTCCTGAAGGCGGTGAGCGGGTTGCGCTAAAAGATGATGTCAAAATTATCGCGCAGGCTGCCGTTGCAGATGTCGAATACATTATTACTGACGATACAGAATCGTTTTTTCGTTACTGCAAAACACTCCAAGAGAGTGGTGATGTTCAGTTCAAGTCGATTAAGCTCGAAGACGGGTTTGACCTTGCGTTTTTCAATGGTGGCCAGCGGAATTTTGACGATGGTCTTGAGGAAGGAACGTCCCCGGAAGCGTAACGGGTCACATTCAGTCTCGCATTACGGCTTCAGCCATTTCACGAACCACTCGATTGCCGCGCGCTCGGATTCCGGTTTCACCTGATGGCCCGTTTTTTCTGGATGATCACGGCGAAATTATTCGTCGCGTTGCCGGCGTCATATGCTTTTTGCGCGGCGTTGGTGCATTCGATGACGCCGGGCAGAGGCGTGTGGTTGTCGGAATCGCCAGAAAAAGATTGCGCGAATTATTTCACCTTGAAGTGAATCAGTAGCACTCCCGCTGCTGCGGCGAGGCAGTAGAAGCCGAAGAATTTCCAGCGTCCGCCTTCGAGCCAGCGCGACAGCCATTTCAAGGCGAGCAGGCCGGCGAGGAAACTGAACATCATTCCCACCAAACCCGGCACGAAGAGATGCAGCACGGAATCCGGTCCGCTCAACGCGTGCGCCTTGACGAGGCGAAGCGCTTCCCGGCCGATGACCGGCGGCGTCAAAACGACGGCGAGCGCGAAACTGAATTCCTCCAGCTTTTGTTTCGGCAGTCCAAGGAGCAGGCCCGTGGAAATGGTCGCGCCAGAACGCGAGAAGCCGCGGAACGGCAGGCACAGTCCCTGCACCAGGCCGATCCAGAGGGAATGTTGCGGCTGGATTTCCGAATGGCGCGGCGTTTTGTCCTCGCGCCAGCCGGCGACAATAATCAGCACGCCGACGACGGCGAGCGCGCCGGCCATGAGCGGCAGGTTGTTGAACAAATCCTCGACCTGCGCGTGCGGCGTGCCGCGCATGAAAACTTTTTCAATGAGAATTTTTAGTCCGTAGCCGACGATGCAGGTGGCAAGCGTGGCGATGATGACCAGAATGGCGAACCACTGGGTCTGGCCGGCGGAGGCGAGGTAGTCGCGCCGCCAGCCTTTCCAGAAATAAACGATGACGGCGAACATGGTGCCGGTGTGCAGCATGACGAGAAGCATGACCATTTCGGGACTGGAGGCGTCAATGGGTTTGCCGCCCAGCCAGCCCATGATTTTTTCCGCCGCGATGACGTGGGCGGAACTGGACACGGGCAGAAGTTCGCACGCGCCCTGGATGAGAGCGAGAATGAGGATTTGGAAATAGTTCAACATTTCGGCGGAGTCTGCCCGAAAGATTTCTAAAACACAATGCCGGCCGGTGTTGCAGAATCACTTGTTCGCGCCCCAGAAGGTTTTGCTTTCGGCGGAGCGCTGCTTGACTTTGAGCTGTCCGAGAATCGCGTGCCAGCCGATATAAACCTTGTGCCACTGGGTTTCCAGGCCGCGCAAGGCGCCTTCGCTCATCTCGCTCAAGTAGCGGAGCGACGGCGCGCTGGTGACGAGGGCGTGGACTTCCTCGCGCGCGGGCGAGACGACTTCGACGGAGGCGTAGATGAGTTCCAGTTCCTGCACGATGATGCTTTTGATTTCGAGAAAATGATTTTCGTCCGCCGCACCGTATTTTTTGGCGCGGGCGAGCGTGATGAACTGGTTGAACTGTTTCCAGCACTCGATGTGCGTCTCGATCTGCGTGACGAGCTGGTTGATGTCCTTGGGTGTCATGGGCGTGATGTGTTGGGGGTCGGCAGCAAAGCGGTCTGCGGCAGCAGAAAAATGATCGCGCCGCCGCGCAGTTCGCGCGCGGTGATGAGCAGGCTGCCGAAATGCAGGCTGATTTCCGCCAGCGGCATCTGCGCGACGCGGGCCTCGTGGAGCAGTTCCAAAATGTCGCGCGCGATGATCTGCAGCAGGTCTCTGGGATAGCCCGACGAGACGGTCGAGGCGATGATCCGCGCGTCGCGGTCCACCGTGATGGTGCCGACGGGCAGCTGCTGGACGGCGGCCAGGCCGCCGAATAATTTTTTCAAGAATCCCATGATGCAACGAGTTTGCGGCTTTTTTCGGGCAGATTGCCGGTGGCGTCCGTGGGCCAGCCGACCAAAAATGCCTTGTTGCCGCGTGACAATAACAGCACACGACGTTCCAGATTCTGACCGCTGACGTGCGCGAGCGGCCCGGCCTCCAGTTTTTCACCGAGGCGGTGCGCGATTTCGTCGGCGCGGCGCGACCAATGCGCGATGGAAGCCACGCTTTGCGTGCCGATGGCCTCCGGCTCGCCTTGGCCTTCCGGCGGCGTGGCCAGAATGAAGTCCGCGCCTTCGCGGGTGAGCTGCGACAATTTCCAGATCATCTTGCGGTGGCTCGCGCTTTCGACGGAGTCCGGCCCCGCGGGATGGGCGTTTTCGTCAATGGACTGAGCGGATTCGAGCAGCAGGGCGTTGACGGATTTTTGGATCGTGCGCTCGTGCTTCGGTTCGGCGGGAAGATTTTCAAACGTGCCGGACTTCCACGCGAGCAGCCGTTGAAACGCCACCTCGCCGCGCGCGCCCTCGGCCTCGGCGTCAATCAGTTCGCCGTCCAGCAGCCACAGTTTCGCCACGAGCGGGCCGCGCGAAATGCGCAGGACCGTCGAGCTGCGCGAAAGACATTCCATCTGGATGATGTCCATGAGGCTCTTGCTTTGGATGCCGCGAAAACCCGAGTCCTGGTCGCGGTCGGCCTGGCCGAGCAGCGATTCGAGACACTCGTTGAACAGTTTTGAGTTGCGCTGCATCTCCGCCTTGAGCCAGAACAAATCCACGCCGAGCGCGTAGGCGCGCGAACGAAATTCCTCGTCCTCCAGCCCGCTCAAGACCACCGTGCGCAGCTCGGGAAAACGGCGGCGGACGATGGCCAGCATCTGGAGTCCGTCAATGCGCGGCATTTTCAAATCGCAGATCAGCAGCCGGATTTTTTCCGTCTCAATCAGCGCCAGCGCGCGGCGCGCGGTGTTGGCCGTGAAAATTTCCGGGCGGCTCGCCAGCGTGCCGAGCAGGTCGCGGCACAGCGCGAGCCAGTCCGTGTCGTCGTCCAGAATCAAAATTTTATTGCGTTTATCCATCCGATGTATGCTTGCTGCAGCCGCGCCGTCCGACAATTCAATTGTTAATACAAGTTTGAGTTTTCAAAAGCAATCCGCGTTCCCTGCCGGAAGGCCGATTTTTCACTGTTAATTGGACAAGTTTGCACCGGCCAGTCCAAGCGTGGGACAATTTTCCACTAAAAAAGCCGTCCCTGCAACTGTGGCGCGGTTATTGCTAAAATTGTGCCGTTGCCGGTCCGCCGGCGCAAAAAAATCATGGCAAGCACGATGAAATTCAAATTTGCAGGCTTTCTCCGCGGCCTGTTGCGGCAGATGGACGACCGCGAATCCACACGCCCGGTCGCCGCCGCCGCCCCGCCCCACGAAGCAGAAACGCAATCCGCGCCGATGCCCGCCTCGTCCGGCGACAATCTTACCGAACCACCAAGCGCGTCCGTTGCCGATGAACTGGTGTTGCCGCTCGCGCCGGTCATCGCCCTGCTGCCGATGGATTTGAAGGCGAAACTGATCTCCACCCCGCCAGCCGGACAGACCATCTCCATTTCCGTCGAGGCGGTCGTGGGCCAGCTTGCGTTCGGTGCGGTGAAAATTTCCTTTGGCGAACTCCGCCAGCTCACATCCGGCCTTTTCGCCAATGTCGGCGGCGAACATGACAGCCGGCCGGTGAATCTGCCGTTGAAAGAAATTCTTTCGCGCCTCAATCCCGCGCTCCTTGCGCGCCGGCCCGTGCAAAAAGTCGAGGTGGCCGAGGAAATCGCCGGCCCGTTCGCCGGACATGGACGCGGCATCACTTTCACGACCCAGCCGTTGAAAACTTCAACGGTCACTCCGTCGCTCGCTGAATTAAACAAACCCGTTGCGTTCACGCCGCCACCGGCCCAGCGATCCGTTCAACCGCCGGCTGCGCCGCGTGTGTTTTCGTCGGCCCCGGCGGCGGACACGGAAATTTTTACCTTCACTCCGCGCCAGACCACGCCCGCCACGCCGCCAATTCCATTCACGCCGCCGGCAAAACCGGTGAACAACGGCAATGGCAATGCAAACGGCCACGGCAGCACGGTTTTGCCGCCGTTCAAATTTTCGACTGCGCCTGTTCCTCCGGTTGCGGCGGCCTCCTCGGCCCCGCGCTCCGAGCCGGCGCAGCCGACGATTCAAGTCTCGCTCGACGATCTGGCCGAAGGCTGGCCGGACGAATTGAAGAACGAGATCACGCGCTCAAACCTCGCGAACGTGAGCCTGCCGCTGCCGCTGAAACTGATTGAGCCGGGCTTGAAACGCGGCCGCGTGACGATGACCTGGAAGGCGCTGCGCACCTTGGCGCGGCCCAGTTCGACAACGTCGCCGAATGACGCACTGGAGCTGGAGCTGCCGTTGAAAGTCCTCGCGCCCGCATTTTTGTCGGCGCAGAAAACCTTGCAGCGCGCGAATCCCAAGGTGGCGGTTTCGGAAGAAATCCCGAACCTGTTTTTTGGTTTCCCACAAAGCTCGCCGGCGGCACCGCCCGCACCCAGGCCCGCGCCCGTGCCTTTGCCAGAGCTGGATTCAATGCCACCGGAGAACACGAATGTCTATGTCCCGGAAGACAACAGCGAAGCGCTGTCGGCGGACGGGCAAAGCTACCAGCGCGCGGCGAATCCCGCGACGGATTTTTTGAGCCGGCAGACGCATCCGAAGGAAGTCGTGACGCGCGCCTTGTCCCTGCCCGGCGTCGCGGGCGCAGTTGTGGCGCTGGCCGACGGCCTGCGCGTGGCGAGCGAAGTTCCGACGGAGCAAAATGCCGACGCGGTCGCCGCTTTTCTGCCGCAGATTTTTGAGCGCATCAGCCAGAGCACGCGCGAACTGCGGATGGGCGCGCTGAACAACGTGGCGTTCACGGTCGGCAACGTGCCGTGGAAAATTTTCCGGGTGAACTCGATTTATTTTGCAGCGTTCGGACGCGCGGGCCAGGGATTGCCCACCTCACAACTCGTGGCGCTCGCCGCCGGACTCGACCGCAAGAAACAACAATAAAATTATGGCCATCATCAATCAAGCGACCAAGGAGTTGCAGGTAAAAATCGTCTATTACGGCCCGGCAATGGGCGGCAAGACGACGAACCTCGTGCAAGTCCACGACCACGTCCAGACCACTTCGGGCAACAAGGGCAAGCTCGTGTCGCTGGCGACGAGTTCCGACCGCACGCTGTTTTTCGATTTTCTGCCGATCGAGGCGATGACCATCCGGGGCTTCAAGACGAAATTCCAGCTTTACACCGTGCCCGGACAAGTGATTTACAACACGACGCGGCAACTGGTGCTGCGCGGCGTGGACGGGATTGTTTTTGTGGCGGATTCGCAGTTTGAAAAAATGCCGGAGAACGTGGAAAGTTTTCAGAACCTGATGGACAATTTGAATTCGCAGAAATTGAACCTCGCGGAAATTCCCTACGTCCTCCAATACAACAAGCGCGACCTGCCGAACGCCGCGCCGGTCGAATACATGGATTTTCTGCTGAACAACCGCGAGGTGCATGTGCCGGCGTTCCAGGCGACAGCGCACAAGTGCGA
>DATCBW010000265.1:0-22356 GCA_036511615.1 Verrucomicrobiia bacterium
TGACGTAAGGATCGAGCACGGCCTCGGCCAGCCCGGCGTGGACGGGCTGCGGCGTTTTGTCGCCGGTCAGATCCAGGATTTTCATTCGTGACCGCAGCGAGACGATTTCCAGCGGCGGCTGGGTTTCCTCCGGCGTCAGAAAAATTCCCAAGATGCGCGCGCGGGCGCCCAAATTTTTCCGGCTGGTAAGCACGCTCAAGGGAATGGACAGCGCCATGCCGGCCAGCACGGGTGTGAACCACCAGAACAACGTCGGTTCGAGCCACCACATGAACGCGCCCCACGCGCCGCCGATGAGCGTGTGGCCCCAATGCCGTTGCGCGGCGTAAAGCCAGCTTGTGCCGGCGGCGGAACGTTTCTGCGTCGTCCAGCCGACGGTGATGCCCGCGATGTTGGTCAGCACAAACCGTGTGTGCCAGAGCATGAGCAATGGTGCGTGCAGGGTGGAGAAAACCGTTTCGCCGACGACGCCGGCGGCGGCGTGCGCCAGCCCGCCGAAGACTTTGCGGCGCGGCCAGTCACGCGCGAGGTCAATGAGCGACAGAAATTTCGGCAGCATGATGACGATCATGCAAATCAGGAAGATCAGGAACGCCTCCGCCGTGCCGCTGCCGCTCCAGTTGCCCAGCAGCGACGGCAGGGTGATGGTGGTGAGGCCGGTGAATTTTTGATACCAGAAAATCCAGTTGAAACAGAGCAGAAACGCCAGCCAGAGCGGGCCGGAAAGATAGCCGAAAATTCCGAGGAGCAGATGCAGCCGGCTCACGCCGCGCAATCCTTTGGCAAAAAGCACAAGGCTGTGTTGCAAATTGCCCTGGCACCAGCGGCGCTCGCGCTGCGCATTTTCGATGAGCGCCTGCGGCGCTTCTTCGTAACTGCCTTCGAGATCATAGGCGAGCCAGACTTCCCAGTTTTCGCGCAGCATCAGCGCGGCCTCGACAAAATCGTGGCTCAAGATTTGTCCGCCGAAAGGCTTTCGTCCCGGCAACTGCGGCAGGTCGCAGAACTGCATGAACGGCTCGGTGCGGATGATGGCGTTGTGGCCCCAGTAATTGCCTAGGTCGAGCGCCCAGTAATTCAATCCGGCAATGAACACCGGCGCGTAAAGGCGGTTGGCGAACTGCTGGATGCGCCCGAACAACGATTCGGCGTTCACGAGCGCGGGCACTGTTTGGATGAGGCCGACGGTGGGACGCGCTTCCATCAATTTCACCAGGTCCACGAGCGTTTCGCCGCGCATGACGCTGTCGGCGTCGCAGCAAAGAAAGTAGCGGTAGCGACGGCCCCAGGTGTTGAGGAAGTCGCGCACGTTGCCGCTCTTGCGCGCTTCGTTGAACAGACGGCGGCGGTAATAAATTTTGCCGAGCGCGTCCAGGTCGCGCACAAGCTCATGCCAGCGGCGCTCCTCCTCGACCCATTTGTCCGGGTCGGTGGAATCGCTCAAGATGAAAAAATCGAAATGCTCCACCTCGCCGGTGCGTTCGAGCGATTCGTAAGTCGCGCGCAAACCTTCATAAACGCGGACGGGATCCTCGTTGTAGATCGGAAAAATAACCGCGGTGCTGACGCCGGAAATTTTTTGGTCGCGGAAATTTTTCAGCGCGGTGATGCGGTGGTTCGTCCCGAAAATGCGGATAAAAAATCCATAGACGCCGTGCATGCAGCCGACCGCCGAGAGCAGAAACAAAACAATGAAGAGCAGCAGCAAAATGGTGCGCGCGGCGGACCAGCCGGTGCGCCAGAGCAGGTCGGCGAACAGCAGCGAGACCAGCCCGGTGAGCAGGACCGCCGATGAATAAAAAAGGAACAGCCGCCAGCCGCGCCGGATGCGCGGCAGCACGGTCAAGGAGATGTCCGGCGCGTCATTCATTTTTGATGCGGTGCGTGAGCCAGAAGACCGCGACGAGCAGCAGCCCGAAAAAAATCCACGCGGCGATCATGCGGACATAGGGAAATCTGCCGAGGTTGGTGAGCGTCGTGATCGGGCCGAGGTCCAGCAGGCGCGGCGTCATTTTCGACAGTTGAAAATCCGGCCCGGCGAGCAGGAAATTTTCGCGCATGGCCACGATGAATTCGTCCGGCCACGGACCGGGGCGCAGAAATTGTTCCTGCCATCTGCCGGGCATGTCGGCGAGGAGCAGCGCGAGCCGTCCGCGCGTGGTGAGCATCTGGTCGGTGTTTGTCGGCGAGAGCTGCAGCACCTCGGCGAACCAGCCGGTGACCAGCCGGTCCATTTCCTCGGCGGCGATTTCGGTGGCGGTGCGGTGCGGTTCGGCGGGCGCGCGCTGCTGGGCGCGCTCCAGCACGCGCAAAACCATCTGGCCGAGCAGCGGCTTGTTGCGGATGCGCAGCGCGTGAAAATAGTTTTCCACCTTCACATACGCCGCGTTCCATTCTTCCAGCGAACGTCCGGCGATCTGGTCGGAGCCGCCGGCCGGATTGTTCAGGGCGGGCTCCATTGATAAACCCAGGTTTCGCTGGCGACATTCGTGCCTCGCAGCAAGGTGCAGCGCAGGTCCACGGGATCGTGGTCGCCGGGCTTGGGCCGCATTTTCAAATACACGCGCCAGGTGCCGAGAAATTTTTCGCGCAGGACAAAACTGTCCACGATGTCGGCGTTGCCGCTGCAACTGGCGACGGCCTTTGGCGGCTGGCTTTCGGGAATGGCGTCGAGTTGCGGCCCGTCGAAATCAATGACGAACTGCCGCGCGCCGGGAAATTGCGCGTCCGGCCCGACGCGCGTGGACACGACGCGGTTTTCCGAATGTTCCAAATCCGCCTTGCCCGATTCCCACATGAGCGTGTAGCCGAAATGCAATGGCTGGAGCGGCGCGGGCTTTTTCTTCGGATCCCAAAAGGCAACGACATTGTCGAGGCCCTCGTAAGCCGTGTTCAACTCGACCAGGTGCAGGTCGCCGTCGCCCCAGTCGCCGTGCGGCTCGATCCACACGCTCGGCACGAGGTTGTAAAGATTGAAGCTGTCCTGATATGCGGCAAAGCTGCGTTCGCGCTGGAGTAGGCCGAAACCTTTGAGGTGCGGCGCGGAAAAAATCTGGTGGCGCAGCGACGGTGGATTGTCGAGCGGCCGCCAGAAAGTTTCGCCGTTGCCCATGTGAACGAGCAGACCGTCGCTGTCATGGACTTCCGTGCGGTAATCGTCCGGCTGGTGTTCCGTGTTTTTGCCGAACCAGAACATGCTCGTCAGCGGCGCGAGGCCGAGCGTGGCGATGGGTTTGCGTTCCGGGTTGACGGCGGCGATTTGATTCGTCTCGCGCAAAAATAAAATTGCCTCGACGTCGCAGACGGTCGTTTCGCCGGGATGGATGAGGAATTCATACGCGCCGGTGCAACTGACACTGTCGAGGATTGCGTAGAGGCGCAGTTCCGTGTCGTCGTCGTGCGGTTTGCCGAGCCACCAGTCGGTGAAGATGGGAAATTCCTCCGGACGGCCGCTTTCGCCGCAGTCGAGCGCGAGGCCGCGCGCGGATTCGCCGTAACGCTGGCCGAGGCCGAGCAGCCGGAAATAACTCGCGCCGAGAAACGCGCCCAGTTCGTCAAACTGGTTGGTCTGGTTGAGCGGATACAAAATGCGGAAGCCCGCGTAGCCGGTCTTGGACGGAATCTGGTTTGCAATGTTGAGCCTGCCGTAGTCAAAAAAATCCTTCACGAAAGGGACGGGCTGCGTGTGCGTGAGCGTGAATTCGTTGACATGAACCGGCTCCTGGTAAAGATAGCCCGGATGAAAAAATTCGATGCGGAAGGGCAGGTTGTCCGCCGACCAGAGCGCATGGTCGCGGCGGAAACGGATTTCGCGGTATTGGTCGTAGTCGAGATTGTCCTGCCGCAGCACTTTCGGCAGATCGGCGCGCGGCGAATGGAACGGCAGGCGGGCGCGTTCGAGGGCGCGCTTGGCAACGTAGTCAAGATTCACCTCGGCGGATTCAGCGCCAGCGCAAATCTTCGTCGTCAGCAGACCTCCGATGAAAAGTAACAGGCAACACGGTCGCCACATTTGAGACAGCAAAGCAGCATTTTGCCCGGTTTGCAAGTTTGCTCCGGCAACCTGGCCGTTCCGGACGGCAACTCCGCCCGGCTTCTGTCAACATCATTCCGGCTATCTTCGCATCATTCCCGGCATCGCGCCGCCCATTTTGGCCATCATCTTTGACATCTTGCCCATCTTTTTCATCATCGTCTGCATCTGGAAAAACTTGTTCAGCATCGTGTTCAGCTCCGTCACCGTCACGCCGCTGCCGGCGGCGATGCGGCGGCGGCGGCTGGCATTCAGCAGCGTCGGGTTGCGCCGTTCTTTTTGCGTCATCGCGCAGACCATGCCTTCCATGCGCTTGAATTCCTTTTCCTGCTTGCCGATGTCCATCTGCTTCAGCGCATCGCCGCCGCCGGGCAGCATCTTGACGATGCTTTCGAGCGAGCCGAGTTTTTTCATCGCGCGCAACTGCTCCAGAAAATCATCGAGCGTGAACTCGCCCTTGCGCATTTTTTCCTCCATGCGCCTCGCGTCTTCTTCGTTCACGGCTTCGGCGGCCTTTTCAACCAGGCTCACCACGTCGCCCATGCCGAGAATCCGCGACGCCATGCGTTCGGGATGGAACGGCTCGAACTCGTCCAGTTTTTCGCCGACGCCCGCAAACTTGATCGGCTTGGCCGTTACTGATTTCAAGCTCAACGCCGCGCCGCCGCGCGCGTCGCCGTCCAGCTTGGTAAGAATGGAACCGGTGATGTTCAACGCCTGGTCAAAATGCGTGGCGACGTTCACTGCTTCCTGGCCGGTCGCAGCGTCGAGCACCAGCAAAATTTCCTGCGGCTTGATCAGATCGCGCAAACGCACCAGTTCCTGCACCAGCGGCTCGTCAATCTGCAAACGACCAGCGGTGTCAAAAATCAAAACGTTCCGGCTGTTGGCCCGCGCAAAATCAAAAGCCTCGCGCGCGATTTTCAAAACGTCCGTCTCGCCGCGTTTCAGAAAAACCGGGATTTCAATTTGTTTGCCAAGCGTTTCCAGTTGATCCATCGCCGCCGGCCGATAAACGTCCGCCGCCACGAGCAACGGCGCACGGCCTTGTTTTTGCAGCAGCCGCGCGAGCTTGCCGCTCGAAGTGGTTTTGCCCGAACCGTGCAGACCGACCATCAGAATCGAGCTGGGATTCGCATCGAGTTTCAGCCCGGCGTTGGTGGAGCCGAGCAGTTCCGTGAGTTCGTCGCTGACAAACTTGATGATCTGCTGGCCGGGCTGGACGCTCGAAATCACTTCCGCGCCGAGTGCCTTGACCTTGACGCGCTCGATGAAATCGCGCGCGACCTTGAAGTTCACGTCGGCCTCAAGGAGCGCCATGCGCACTTCGCGCAGGGCGTCGCCGACGTTGCTCTCGGAAATTTTTCCGAGGCCGCGCAAATTGCGAAACGCGTTCTGGAGTTTGCTGCTTAACGAATCGAACATCCAGCCAGATTAAAACAAAATCAATGGCCGCACAATTTCAAAGGAATATGGGTGGTGGCTCAATTTGAAATCAGTTTGCGTTTGGAATCGCAGATGAATCAATCTTCTTCCCCCACTTGTTTATCTCACAGCCACAATCTTGACACGTCCAGCCTCCCCACCACAATTGATGTCGTGACTTTGGAACGCGAAACTTTGGCATCCGACGCCCGCAATCTGGACAATAAACAGTTTTACGATTTATGCCCCACTTGCCTTTGTGGATAGTATCGCGGGCAATCAACCGCAATACTTGCCAGCACAAAGCAAAAACGCCGATAATGAAAGCGATGCCAACAAAATCTGGAAGTAGCTCACGCATAGTCTCGCCCCACTCGAAGTAATTTCAACTAGCGAAGTTATAATTATATGGTTGGCGCATGGCGCGGGCGAGATGGGTGTTGGCTTCGTCCGCGCCTTCGCCGGTGAAAATTTCTTTTTCGGGATCCCAGTTGTATTTTTTCTCTGCGCGCAAGGCGATGCCGATGAGATGGCCGACGACGGCGGAACGGTGGCCGTCTTCGACCTTGGCAATCGGGTCCTGGCGTGAACGGACGCTGTTCATGAAATTGGCCATGTGGTTGCGGCTGACTTCGAGGTGAATTGCGTTGTCGGGCAGCGGAGTGGTGATAATTTCATTTTTGCTGGCGGAGATGCCGTCGCGGTTGACCCAAATCCATCCGTCAGAGCCGATGAATTTAATGCCGTTGCGCTGGCCGTCCTGTTTGAGTATCTGGCCAAAGGGGCTGTCGTCCAGAGTGGTTCGGACCACTTGCTTGATGTCATTGGCCCAAGTCAGGGTGGCTTCGTATTCGCTGGGCGTGGTGTAGCCGCCGGGAATCGGCGGGGTGATTACCTTGGCCTCAACGCTGGTCGGCCCGTCCTGGCCGATGCCCCAGCGGGCAATGTCGTTGTGATGCGCGCCCCAGTCGGTGACCGGGCCGCCGGCATAATCCCACCACCAACGGAAAGTATTGTCGCAACGCTCGTGCATATATTCCACTTGCGGAGCCTGGCCGAGCCAGTAGTCAAAATTCAAGGTTGGCGGCGGCACTTGTCCGGTTTGAAACGGACCGGCGCGAAGTCCGGCGGGAACCCACACGTCCACTTCCTGAAGCTTGCCAAGACGACCGTTGCGGACGAGTTCGCACGCGAGCCGGAACCGCCGGTCGCTGCGCTGCTGCGTGCCAGTCTGGAAAATGATTTTATTGTCGCGCACGGCTTTGATGACGTGCTTGCCTTCGTCCACCGTCAAAGTCAGCGGCTTTTCGCCATAGACATCTTTCTTGGCGGTGGCGGCGGCGACATTGATGAGCGTATGCCAGTGATCCGGCGTGGCCTGGACGATGATGTGAATGTCGTCCCGCTCCATGACTTTGCGGAAGTCGGTGTATTTGTCGGGCGTCTTGCCGTTCCGGCTGAACCGCCGCACCGCGCCGTCGAGATGCTGTTGGTTCACGTCGCAGAGGGCCAAAACGTCGCCATATCCGCTGGCATTCGTCGCATCGCCAGTTCCCTGGCCGCCGCAACCGATCAGGGCGATGCCGGGACGGTCGTTCGGGCTGGGCAGGCCGGGCGCGTTGGTTGTCGCGTCTGCGGCGAGGGCGTCTCTTTGGATGACCCACAATGGCAAACCCGTCGCGGCGGCGGCGGCGGCGGACTTGGCAAGAAATGAACGGCGTGAAATTTGGAATGGCTTGGTTTGAAATGTGGGGCTCATGTTTTTTATAAGATGAAATATTCCCGCCAGAGTCAAGCCAACAGTGTGGCGGGAAAACTGATGGTTTCCGCACGTTCCCAAAGCGGCGATTAAGCCGCCGCAGTCCAGACGTTTCGCAACCAGCGGAATCTTCGGCCAGAATTCGGTTTTGAAATCAGCCTTTGATCTGCCACAACACAAAGGCTGTCAAGGGTTCCACGCTTTTCAGAAACTTGCCGCGTCGGTTGTCCTGGCACCTTCGAGTTTGTTGGCGGGCTGGTTCTTGATCCAAACCATTGAACCGACGCCTATGGAATTGCGGTTGTTCCGGGCGAAATTGGAAATCGCCAGCAGCGGGCTGCCGCCGGCCCATTGGCCCTTGATGACCATGACGCCGTGAAGCCGGTCGCCGCGTGCGCGGATGGATTCTGGTTTTGGAATTTCCCGCTGGCCCAGCAGCCGGACATAAAAAGCGCGGGCCGTGTCCTCGCCGCTTGCGGGCATGGTGACGTTGACGTGTGAGGGCGCATGAATTCAAGATTGCATTTTGAGTTTAGAATGTCCGTAGCGGATTTGGTCGCCGAATCCATCTACGATCCCCAATAGCAATCCACAACAGGATGTAACATTGTTAAAAATATGCTTCCTTGGACTTGGCTTTTTGCGCGACCGCTAATACTCCGTCCAGTTTAGCAATGATTTCCCGATCAATTCTCTCCTTGGGAACGAGACGGGCGAGGACATGATAGTCCGTTTTCCGAAGCAAATTAGGGAGGCCGAGTTTTTGGAAGAACCGGTCAAAGAGCGGATTCAGAAAATCATCACTGGCTTTCACATCAGCCGACCAAGGATCAGGCCGCCCCAGGGTTTGGAGGGCAACTGTTACTTCCTTAATGCAGTCAAGCATGGTTTGCACACGCCGACCGGCTTCTGCGCGACCGAACAAATCGTCCGGCTGGTCGTGTTGAGCGTAGGCGAGCAGGACGGATTCCTGACAGAGATAATTCTCGATTTCGCGCTTCTGCCACATGGTTTCAATCAAGGGTTTGCCGGTATCAAGCGGTTTTTCAATGCGGTCGAACAATGCGAATCCGACCAAATCCGGTTTCGCTTCGCGAATCCCATAAAAGTGTTCGCGTGCCCGGTTTGGAAGATTGGTGGTTAGGTAATGAACAAACGGCCGCTCCAGCACGGCGGCGGCTGGATGTTTGAGCGTTTGAGCGAACGCCTGCAGGATGGCGAGGTCCGTCGAGCCTTCCAAATAAAGCGCCCAACCTTTGAGTTCGGCCTGATAATACTGGTCAAAGCCGATGTCGGTAAGTGCCTTCAGCACCTGCTGGCCACGATCATCAATGCGATGAGGTGAGCCAACAAAAGCGATGACAATATCACGGTTGGCGGCTTCGTTGAGGACAACTTCGGAATGGCTTGCAGCGATGATTTGCGAGCCTTGGCGGGCGGCCACGTCGGTTAGCAGTTGATAAATCTGGCGCTGGCGAAGAACCTCAAGGTGGGCGTCGGGTTCGTCGAGTAAAAGGACGGTCTTCGGATTTGCGTAAAGATGAGCAAGCAAAAGAAGTGTTTGTTGCAAGCCGCGACCAGCAGACGAAAGATCAAGCAGACAGCCTTCTTGATCTTGATAGGCCATCGTGATTTCTCCGCGTTCCTTGATGAATTCAGGTGGTTGAAGTTTTGCGCCGAACAAAGACTCGATGTAATCAGAAACCTCCTGCCAGCCTGTTTTTGGCGCTGGCTGTTCATGGAGTTGATGGCAAAGATTGCGCAGCACTTGTGCCGTCTGGCCCTCACCGAGCAGGACGTTAATCCGTCCCGCCTCCCACTTCGGTTCGGTCGCCGCCAATCCAGACATTGGTGGAAGGAAGGCAATCAAGGTTTCTGCGGCCACGGGTGGAATCAGCATGCGATCCGGTTGTTTGCCGTCGCCAAGACGCAACGGACGGCAGTAGAACGACTCTTCGTTGGCATAATCGAACTCCAACCCGCAACTCCAAACTTTTCCCTCATGCACGCCGTCCACGATGATGTCTATGCGGATGTTTTGCGTCTGCGGTTTGCCATTGATCTTCTTGACATCGCGAACATGGAGGTTTCGCCAAAGCAGATTTGCGCTCGGCACCGGAATGGCGACGAGGTCGCGGCGATTGATGGTGACACCCGGACGTTGTGACGGAGCGGTTTTGCCTTTGTATTCTTCGTTCCATTTGCGCAGACCGACATCCCAAAGAGCCAGCGCTTGCAAGGCCGTCGTTTTGCCGGAGTTGTTTTGACCGATGAAAACAACTGCTGGTCCCAACTCGATATCCGCGTCAGGAAAACGCTTGAAGTGTTTAATTTGTAGTCGGGTCAGCATGGCAACCGCGACATTAGGAGAACCCTATGGACGCGCAAGGAAAAAGCATAATTCTGTTTCCAGTTATCGTAACAATTTCACCCGCCCCTCGGCTCAATCCTGGATCTCGCCGGTTCAGTTTCCGGCGGCGCGAGAATCCCAGCTCCAAAATCGGCGGGCAAATCCTCCGGCAACAAGGTGGTCAGCGCGTCGCGGTCGGTCTGGCCGCTGCTGACCAGGCGCGTGCTTTGATTGCGCACGGCGGACTCGAACAGATTCCGCATCTCGCGCGCGTTGCCGAATTGTTCGTTGCGCGCGATGTGAAGGTTTTTGCAGATGGCCAGAACTTTGTTCTCCGTTTCCGGCGAGCAAACAAGTCCGCTTTGCGCGGCCATGCGATGGAAAATTTCCGCCAGTTCCGCCGGCGCGTAATCGGGAAACTTCAGGTAGTTCGTGAAGCGCGATTCGAGGCCGGGATTCGACGCGATGAATTTTTCCATCGGCCCGGTGTAGCCGGCCACGATGACAATGAGCCGGTCGCGGTCATCTTCCATCCGCTTGAGCAGCGTCTCGATGGCTTCGCTGCCGAAATCTTCCGCGCCGCGCCCGGCGAGCGAATAGGCTTCGTCAATGAACAAAATGCCGTCGAGCGCGGAATCAATCGCCGCGTGCGTGCGCACGGCCGTCTGCCCGACGTATTCGGCCACGAGCCGGCCGCGGTCAACTTCGACGACGTGGCCGCGTCGGAGCAGGCCGAGCGATTTGTAAATGCGCCCCATCAACCGCGCCACGGTGGTTTTGCCGGTGCCGGGATTGCCGAAGAAAACGCTGTGCAAACTTGCCTGCACGACGGGCAAATCCTGCTGCCGGCGCAGCACCTGCATCCGCGCGAAGTTCGTGGCGCGATGAACTTCGTTCTTCACCGGCTCCAGGCCGACGAGCGCGTCGAGTTCCTTGAAAATGGCGGCAAGATCTTCCTCGCTCACGCCGGGGTCGGAGGCGCGCGCGGTGAAATCCACGGCGTATTGGCGCGAGACTTCGGTGAACTGCGCCGAGATGACGGCGGAACGGCGGCGGCAGGCGGCGGACATTTCATGGTCCATGTTTGCCAGCGTCATCACGAGCGTGTGCAACGTCTGCCTGATAAATTCAATTGTCACGGGTTGCAGGCCGAGATCGAGCGAGTGGCGCGTGAACAATCCGAAAATTTCGTCCAGCCCGTATTTGTCCACCGGCTGCAACATCGTTTCCACGCGCTCCATCGCGCGGCGTCCGCCTTTCTCAAACCATTTCATGAACGCGTCGGTGTTGCCGTTCGTGGCGGCGTAACCGGATTCAATCAACGCCAGCGCGTCGTCCGCCCTCGCGGCGAGTCCCGCAATACAAATGGACAGCGCGCCGTAAGCCTGCAAGTTCGAGCCGTCGGTCGCGAGCCGCTGCCACAACGCCAGCGTCATCAGCCGCAGCAAACTGTGCAGGTTGTCAATCAAATCGAATTCCTCGTCCTCGATCCGTTTCACGGTCATCAGCGGCGGCGTGAGAATTTGCACGCATTCAATCAGCAATCGCAGTTGCAGCAGGCTGCGCAGGATGGCTTCCTCCTTGGCGGTTTCGTAATTGAACGCCGACGCGCGCCAGTCAGCGTGGCGCATCAATTGCAGCACCTGCCGCGAGTGCGACTCGATGCTGTTGCGCAGCCGCGTAGCGTCGTCGGGCGAGAACAGCGATTGCGACTGGTAAAAATTCAGCAGGTAATCGGTCGTCATGCCGTCCAGCTCGGTCAAATCCTCGGCCTTGAACGAAACGGTGCGGCTGGTCTTGGGATTGCGGAAAAGCGTGGTGAGAATCGAGCCGGGCAGGAACGTTTCGTGCAGCGGCAGCGGCGGACGCGACGGTTCCTTCACGCGCGGCAGATTGGCCGGCGCTTGCGTGACTGTTTCCAGATCGCGGGCGCGGCGCAGAAATTCCTCCAGCCGCTCGCGCAGTTTGGCGTCGTCCGATTCGGGTTGGCGGTTCGTGTCCATGCGGAACGATTTTCAATTCGAGAACGGGCAAGTTGCCACTGGCGCGATTCACATGGCAAGCTTGGAGTTCGTTTTGCCGCTTGTCAGTTTTTGCCATTGGACGTATTTTCAAACCATGCAAGCAATCGCATATCGCTATTTGGTGAATCTGCCCGGGGTTTGCAATGGCCGGACAATCATCGAAGGCACGCGGATTGGCGTCCACGATGTCATCAGCCTCATCGTCAACGGCGCGGCTATCGAGGATGTGTTGCGAAGTTTTCCCGACATCACGAAGGCGCAAATCTATGAATGTCTTTCCTATTACGAAGATCACCGCACGGAGATTGACGCGCTGGTTGCCGAGCAGATGAGCGAAGCGCTCGCATGAAATTCTTTCTCGACCACGACGTGCCGGACGAAGTGGAACAGTTGCTCCGATACTGGAATCACGAAACAAAGCGGCTGCGGGAAGTTCTGCCAATCACCGCTCCCGACGAAGTTGTCTTTGATTTCGCCCAGCAACAGCGGCGAATCATCATCAGTTGCAACCGGAATCATTTTCTAAAACTGGCGCGCGAAGCGATTGAAGGACAAAAGCCATTTGCCGGTTTGATAATTTTGATTCGCCGACGGACGCGCCAATCCGAGTGCGCTCATCTTTTGCCGCTGTTGCGCCGCGCGGGTGAAAGCGGCGTCACGGGAAATACCAACCTTGCTTGATTTATGGCCACACTCGTTTTCGACATCGAAACCACCGCGCTGCCGCTCGAAAATTTCGACGCGGTGCAGCAGGAATACCTTTTCCGTGAGGCCGACAAACTCGCCGACGCCACCGCCAAGGACGCCAAGCGCGAGGAGATCACGAAGTTCATGAGCCTGTGGCCGTTCACCTCGCAGGTCGTCTGCATCGCCATGCTCAACGCCGAGACGCAGCGCGGCCAGAGTTTGTTTGTCGCCGAGGATTTTGAGGAAGTGGAAGAAGAAAACGCGCCGGTGAAATTTATTCCCTGCGCCGACGAGACGGAACTGCTCGCGCAATTCTGGGACGTCGCGAAAAAATACGATGCCGTCGTCACCTTCAACGGCCGCGGCTTCGACGTGCCGTTCATCTACCTGCGCTCGGCGCTGCTCAACGTGCCCATCTCGAAAAAAAACTGGCTCGGCTACCGTTACGCCACCGACCCGCACTGCGACCTCGCGGAGCAGTTCACCTTTTACAGCGTGAGCGGACGCGACGGCGCGGCGCGGCGGTTCAACCTGGATTTTTACTGCAAAGCCTTCGGCATCGAATCGCCCAAGAGCCACGGCGTGACCGGCATGGACGTGGGCGCGCTGCTGGCCGCCGGAAAATTCCGCGACATCGCCGAATACTGCCTGCGCGACGTCCGCGCCACCGTGGAGCTTTACAAAATCTGGAAGGAACGGCTGGCGGGGATAAAATGAAAGCCATGAGCGGCAGTCCCGGCGGGCTAAACGCCAACGCCAATGGCTTAAACCGCGACCCCGATGCGCTAGGCGGCAATGCCGAAGGACTAAGCGGCGACCCGGACACACTAAGTTCCAATCCCGAAACGTTAAGTTTCGATCCCGACGCGCTAAGTTTTGACACCGGAACGTTAAGTTTCGACCCGGAAGCCTTAAGTTTTGATGTTTTGGCCCTGAAAATCAAAAGTAATAGGCTAATTTTAAACCACTTGCGATTAAACTGTTAAAAATGGTCGAAAATCGCCAGATTAACCACCAGACTGACCGGCGTCCGCGCCACCGTGGAGCTTTACAAAATCTGGAAGGAACGGCTGGCGGGGATAAAATAAATTTTTCTTGCTTGCTCGAAATTTAACTGCAACGTGCTGAACAAATTGATGAATAAAAAGAACGCCATTCTGCGCGGAATTTGTTTTGTAATTGTATATTCGCTTTTTTATGTCGTGCCGGTTTTTGTGCTGCGAACAGTGCCGATTTCTCTAATGAAGCGTTTGCCATCTTTGATTGGTAATCTCTGTTTTCTTCTTCCTCAAGATGCGTTTCCGTTCGATATAATCTTTTGGAAATATCACTCGTTGAATGACCACGCTGCGCTTTTGGTTTCTGCGGTTTATCTTATTTTACTTGCTTGGTTATTTTCATTTTTAGCTCGGTCTGTGCAAAAAATCCGATGGATAATCCTGTTTGCATTTTGCTTTTCCATAATTTCGGTTATCGCACTAAATTTAGTTCTTTCGGCTTTAGGTGTTTTTGGAATTACCGTTGAACCTTCAATGCCGTGACACTCATTTGCTTCGCCCTGAAAGAAGAAGCTGCGCCGTTTCGGGAAATCGCGGCGGCAGTTGACTAAATTCAATTGCCGCTTAAACTTCCATCGTGAACATTAATGACATCCAAACAGCGATCAATGAAGGCATCCCGTTTTTGATCCGAATGGCGGATGGCGAGAAATACGAAGTCGCTGAACGCAACCAAATCGCGCTCGGCAAAACTCGCGTTGCCGTCATTGACAAAAATGATTTGCTGCACGTCCTGCCCTTGCTCACCATCACCGGCATCAGCTATTTGAAGTCGGCGAAATAATTTTCGCGGCGCGCGGTCAAAATGCCCACACTCATTTGCTTCGCGCTGAAAGAAGAAGCCGCGCCATTTCGGAAAATCGCGGCGGGCAAGTCGGCCACGGCGCAAGCCGGCATTTCCATTCTCCTCACCGGCATCGGCCGCCAGAACGCCGAAAAATCCCTGCGCGAATTTCTCGCCACAAATTCACCAGAACTTGTGCTGACCTGCGGTTTCGCCGGCGGACTGAATCCAGAATTGAAGCTCGGCGACGTCGTTTTTGAAATTCCTTCCAGTAGCAGCCGACGTGAGTCGGCTCAAACTGAAACCGGAAATCAATCGGAGCCGATTTACATCGGCTGCTACGATAAATTGATTGCCTCCGGCGCAAAGCCTGCAAAAATTTTCTGCGCCGACCGCATCGCCATAACCGGCGCCGAAAAGAAGCAATTGCGCACCGAAACCGGCGCGGACGCGGTGGAGATGGAATCGGCGGCGATTCACGCCATCTGTGCGGAGCGCGGCATTCCCTGCGCCACCGTCCGCGTGATTTCCGACACGGCCAATGAAGACTTGCCGCTGGATTTCAACGCGCTCTCCAAGCCGGACAAGAATCTGGATTACGGCAAATTATTCCTGGCCATCGCCAAGTCGCCGGGAAAAATCGGCGCATTGATGGAGTTGCAGAAAAAAACCAAGTTCGCCGCCGAACAGCTTGCAGAAGTTCTCGCCAAAATCACTTTTTCGTGACTTGCGATTGAGTGGCGGCAGGCGGCGCGGCGGATTTGGTTTTAATCTGTTCACTCCACGCGACGAGCGCCGCGCCGATCACGATGACGGCCACGCCCGTCCAGCGCAATGCGCTGATTTCCTCATGCCGGACGAGTCGCGCCGCCAGCGCGGTGATGACAAATCCCAGTGATGTCAGCGGCCAGATGAGGCTCACGTCCTTTTGCGAGAGCAGATAAAGCAGCACACCGAAGAACAGCGCCTCGAACAGCACACCGAGGAGAATGTTTCGATTGCCCACGCCGCGCCCAATGATACGTCCGATCTCGGAGGCGGAAACTTTTTTCACCTCGCCGATTTCGTGCAATCCCTGGCTCAAAAAAACGACGCCCACGGCTTCGAGCACGAGGCCGATCAAAAGTATGGCAATCAGCTTGGTCATATCACAAATCCTGGTAACGAATCAGTTCGATGCCGAGTTTTTTAATCTGTTCCTTCACACGCGGGCTGACGAGCGCATCGAACTCATGCTTAAATTCACCGAGCGACGAGTGCGAGTAAAGCTCGGAATCGCCGGGCGGCAGTTCGGGCAGCAGTTTCAAAATGTATTTCTCGTCCACGCGCGAATCTTGCAACAGGCCGAAGGTGATTTGCGCGTGGCGAATGTTTTTTTGTTCGAGTGATTTGCGCGCGCGGCTGGACAAAAATTCAAAAATCGCGGTGTGAGAAATTTTGTAAAAGAAATGTCCGCGCGACATTTTCCGACTGCGCGCAAGGCAATCGCGCGTCAACCGCAAATGGCGGATTTGAAATTTTTCCGCATCTTCCATCAAGATTTTGAAAATGGTCGGATGCAAATGCAGGTGCAAGTGGCCGTTGACGTGGTCGAGCGGCAAACCGGTGGCGCGGAATTTTTCAAACTGCGCGTGGATTTCGGCGCGGAGTTGTTCGCGCAAATCGCTTCCAAAGAAATATTTCATGCCGACGCCGACCGGACAATTTGGAAATTCGCCGCGCGAATTGACGAGGCCGGGGATTTTTTCCGGCAGCAGCGCAGAATGACCTTGCAACAAAGTCAGATGCAATCCGACGCCGAGCTTTGGATTTTCCTTCGCGAGCTTCACCGCTTCGTCAAAGCCGCTTTCGTTCACCATCAAACTTGCGGTCGTCAAAATCCCTTCGCGGTGTGCGCGGATGACGGCTTCGTTCACAAAACGCGAGAGGCCGAAGTCGTCCGCGTTGACGATCAGCCGCCGCTTTTCAGAACTGGCCATAGTTGGACGAAGTTGAGCCGAACATGAAGCCGAGCCACGATTGAAAAATCAGCGCGAGCTTGTGCGGCCTGCTTAATTTCAACGGCTGCGCGCCGAAGACATTGAATTGTTCCCGTTCCAGTTTTTTCAGCAACTGCCAATAGACCGACCCCATCAATTCAGCGGCGACCATTGATTTGCGGTCTTCCGACGGCAGGGTCTTTTGCGCGCGTTGATAAAAGTTTTTTGCGCGGCTGGCGACGCTGGCGGCGAGCGCCAAATAGCGTTCGGAGTATTTGCCATTGAGAATTTCATCCTCGATCACGTTGAATTTTTTTAGTTCGCTTTGCGGCAGATAAATCCGTCCGCGCGCGGCGTCGTTTTTTACGTCGCGCAAGATGTTCGTCAATTGAAGCGCTTTGCCGAGGTTGACGGCGTAATCGCGGCACGCGGAATTTTTGTAGCCGAAAATTTCAATGCTCAAGAGGCCGACGACAGAAGCGACTCGATGACAGTAGAGTTCGAGCTCTTCAAAATTTTCATAGCGCAGCTTTTCCAGATCCATTTCGCAGCCTTTGATGAGTTCGTCAAAAAGCGTGAGGGGCAGTTTGAACCGGCTGATGACGGGCTGGAATTCCTGGTTGAGGATGAACTCCGGCCTGCCATTTTCGCAGGCGCGGCGGATGTCTTCGCGCCAGGCGGCGAGCTGTTCGCGGCGTTTTTCCGCAGGAACGGAATCTTCGTCGGCCACGTCGTCCACGGCGCGGCAGAAGGCGTAGAGCGCGGACATGGCGTCGCGCTTTTCGCGCGGCAACAGCACGAAGGCCAGCGCGAGGTTGGAAGCGCTTTTTTTGGTGAGCGCGCGGCTGTGCTGCATGGTCACGGCCCGGGCGGCGGCTGGTTGGGGTCGCGCATTGGCGGCAATCCGCCGGACTGGGCGAGCGTCGGATTGCGCTGGCGTTTATGACGTTTGCGGCGGTGTTTGTGCCGGTGTCGTTTGATGGTTTTGGGACGGAACAGCACCGCCCAGATGAAAACGATGCCGACGGCAATTCCGATGGCCAGAACCATGACCGCAAAAATCAGCCAGTCGGCCGATCTTGATGAAGAGGGCATTGCAAGCGGATTCATTAGTCAATGGCGCCGGGCGCAACCGTGTCGCCGTCAATTTTCATGTTCAATCTTTGCATACGATAGCGCAGTGCATGGCGGGAGAGCTTAAGCCGTTCGGCGGTGCGTGTCAGGCTGAAATTATTTTGTTCCAGCGCGCCGTGGATGATCTCGCGCTCGTGGCGTTCCAGCGCGGCGTCGAGCGATTCGTCCGGCGCGGCAGCGGGCGCGGTCTTTTGGAGGCGCGATTCGACGGCAAAATCCGGCAGGCCGGACGGCTGGATTTCGCCGCCGGTTTCCAGGATCAACGCGCGCTCGATGACGTTGCGAAGTTCGCGCACGTTGCCGGGCCAGTGCTGGGCGCGCAGTTTTTGCTGCGCCGCCGGTGAAATGCCGCTGATGTTTTTGTTCATCCGGGCGCGGAACAGCTTCAGAAAATGGCCGGCGAGCAGCAGGATGTCATCGCCGCGTTCGCGCAACGGCGGCAACTGAAACTGCACGACGTTCAGGCGATGATACAAATCCTCGCGGAACTCGCCGGCGGCGATGGCCTGCGCGATGTCGCGGTTCGTCGCGGCGATGAGCCGCACGTCCACGCGCAATTCCTCCGTGCCGCCGACGCGCGTGAACGATCCGTCCTCCAAAAACCGCAGCAATTTCGCCTGAAGCGGCTTGCCCATGTCGGCGATCTCATCGAGAAAAATCGTGCCGCCGTCGGCTTCCTCGACCCGCCCCGCCTTTTGTTTGATGGCGCCGGTGAACGAGCCTTTTTCATGACCGAACAGTTCGCTTTCCAAAAGCGTTTCAGGAATCGCGGCGCAATTGATGCGGACGTAATTTTTGTCTCGCCGCCGGCTCAAGCTGTGGAGCGCGGCGGCGACAAGTTCCTTGCCGGTGCCGCTTTCGCCGAGCACCAGAACGCGCGCGTCGGTCACGGCCACGGTGCGGATGAGCTGGCGCAGGTCGCGCATTTTTTGCGAATCACCGACGATCTGGTCGAGGCCGATGATTTCCCCGGCGCGCGAGCGCAACGCGGCGTTTTCACGCAGCAACCGGTGACGTTCGGCACAGCGCGCGACGGCGTGAAAAAGCTCCTCCGGCTCGAACGGCTTGGAAAGATAATCCATCGCGCCCGCCTTGATGGCCTCGACCGCCAGCTTCGGCGTGGCATAGGCGGTGATCATCAATGACGGGAGTTCCGGCCATTGGTTGCGGATTTTGCCGAGGAACTCGTAGCCGGTCATGCCGCCCAGCCGCGCGTCGGTGATGACCATGAAAAATTCCTCGTCGGTCAGAAATTTCAGCGCTTCCTCGGCGGATTCGGCGGCGCGCACGGCGTAGCCTTCGTCGCCCAGCATGGTCTGGAGCGAACGGCGCATATTTTTCTCGTCGTCCACGACGAGCACGGGTGGCAGCGGCAGGCTCATTTGGCAAATGGTTTGGGCAGCGACTTCGCCGGGAAGGTTACCGTGAATTTTGCGCCCTTTCCAAGCTCCGATTCCACGCGCACCGAGCCGCCGTAAAGTTCGGTGTTGTGCTTCACGATGGCCAGGCCGAGGCCGGTGCCTTTTTCCTTGGTGGTGAAATACGCCTCAAAAATGCGGCCGATCTTGTCCGGCGGAATGCCGGGGCCGTCGTCGGCAATGGAAATTTCCACCGCGTGATCCCGGTGGCTTCCGGCGGTGACAAAAATGTTTCCCCGGCCGCCGAGGGCCGCCTGCGCGTTCAACAGCAGGTTCAGCAGGATTTCCGTGAGATGCCCGCGCTGCATCAACAACGGCGGAAAATGGCCGTTGAATTTTTTGTGAACCCGGATTTCCGTGGCCACCGCTGCGGGAAAAACCTGCGCCACGGCGCGGTCGAGCGTCGTGACCACGTCCAGCTTTTCCACGCGGCCTTCGCTCAATTGCGCGTAGCCCATGATCTGCGTGATGACCTTGTCGGCGCGGGCGACTTCTTCCTGGATGATTTCAATCTGCTGCGCGGCGGAATCCTTGTTTTCGCGCAGCGAGCGTTGCAGCGAATAGGCGGCGTTGTGGATGACCGCCAGCGGATTTTTTATCTGGTGCGCGAACTCGGCCGCCAGCCGGCCCGCGGAATGCAACTGCCCCTCGCGCATCCCAAACTCGTGCGCCTCCTCCTCCGCCAGCCGCTGCTTTTCCAGAAACGCCTGCACGCCATAGCAGGTGATCGTCATCAGCCAGAGCACCAGCAGCCGCAGCACGAAAGGCTCGCCCAAATCCTCATGCGGCGTGAGGTCGAACGCCTGCCGCGTTGTTTCTTCGAGGGTGTTTGTATTCGCGATGATTGTGACGAGGACGGCCACCAGCACATAGCACAGGCTGATGGCAAAATTCAAAACCAGTTGCGAGAATCCCGGCGGCACGCTGACCGCGTTCCGCAAAATCAAGCCGATGAACAGCCAGAACAGAATGCTGTCCAGTCCGCCCGTGATACACGTCATTCCCGCCAGCATCAAGCCGTCCGTCAAACTGCTCGTCACCACCGTCCACTGCACCAATGCCAGCGGCAGCCGGTTGGAAAACAGCACCGGCAGCGCCAGCAACACGCTGAACAAAATATAAAACCAAAAGATCAACTGCACCGTATCCACGGTTACGTCCAGCCAGTTGGAAATCTGGACCATCCAGGGTGAATAAAAATTGAACGACTGGAAAATGATTGCAATGAAGGCCGCCTTGGCAGGCAACATTAAGTCGCGTTCCATCACCTCAATGCGGCGACGCGCCCGCGCCGGGTCGGGTGCCGGAATCTCAAACAGCGCCGGCAGCCGTTTCAACAATTCCGAACGGCTTGTTTTCATGCGAATTAAAAACTCAAAATGAAAAATTAAAAACGCCCCGGCTTTGTCCGTCCATTTTGCATTCTTAATTTTTAATTTTTAACTGGGACAACGCGCGCTCTGCAATCTGCTCCACCGGCCACAAACGCCCAACGCCCTCATAGCCGCACGACAACATCCCCTCGTCCGGCCCGATGAATTCCGCGCCCCGTTTCGTCAGCGCCGACATATTTTCCTGCGTTGCCGCGTGCAGCCACATGTTGCCGTTCATCGCCGGCGCGATCAAAATCTTCGCCTTCGGATTCAACGCCAGCGCGATGCAGCTCAAAGCGTCGTCCGCCAGGCCGTGCGCCATTTTTGCCATCACATTTGCCGTCGCCGGCGCGATCAAAAGCAAGTCCGCCTCGTCCGCCAGCCGGATGTGCGCTGGCTGCCAGCCATCTTCCTCGTCGTAAAGATTCGTGACGACCGGATGGCGCGTAAGCGTCTTGAACGGCAGCGGCGTGATGAAATGCTGCGCGTCCGCCGTCATCACCACGCGCACGTCGCAGCCGGCTTTCGTCAGCAACGACGCCAGATCCGCCGCCTTGTGCGCGGCGATGGAGCCGGTGACGCCAAGAATGATTTTTTTGCTCATGACCATTTCATGTTAAATCATGCGGGAATCCACACAACCGGAATCCGCTCGCGGCCCTGCTGCCGGCGATACCACTCAAAATGCTTGTCATCCGTCACCATTTTGAAGGCGGGACGCAGTTCGCTCGCGCGCACCAGCGTCGCGTCGGCAAAGTCCATTTCCGGCGAATACTTTTCGAGCAGCGCCGCGAGCGCCATTTTCTCGATCTCCACGTCCAGCAAAAATTGATAATCCGGCAAAATTTTCGCGGCAACCGAAGGTTCGCCGATCAAATGGCTCGCCTCGGTGAATGCCGCCGCCGTCGTCCAGAGCCGCCCCTTGTGCTTTTCAAAAAAAGCCTGCGCCCATTTGCGGCGCGCCGGTGTCTTGGCGAACGGGCTGACGATAAAACTGGTGTCAGCGAGAAACATGGCGCTTGAAAATGGCGGCGCGGATTTTTTCGCGTTCCGTTTTGCCCGGCAAGTCAGCCAGCGTGAAACCGCTCCGACTCAATTCGACGCTGGCCGGCTCGGATTCGCATTGCCGCGCCTCCTTGCGTCCGGCCTGGCGTAAAAATTCCGCCAGCGAAACGCCCCGGCGTCTGGCCGCGTTCTTGAACAGCGCGCTTTCTTCGCGCCGCAACCGCATCGGATAAATTGTCGTTGACATACAACAGTGTATATCGCAACTGCCAACGCGCGTCAAATGGCAATTGCCGGAAATCAAATCTCCGGCGACGGCGACCGCGCCGAACGCATCTTTTCCGCCTCGATGATCGCCAGCGTCCGCCGCAAATCCTCCTGCTTGCTGCCGCTGATAAGCAGGTAGTCAAAATTCTTCCACTGCGCGATCTCCTGCCGCGCCACGGCCAGCCGCTTTTGGATCACCGCTTTCGCGTCCGCGCCGCGCTTCTTCAACCGCTGCTCCAGCACCGCCACTGACGGCGGGGTCAGAAAAATCGTCACCAGCGCCCGGCGCAGTTCCGGCTCGGTCTCCGCCTGCTCGCGGATCGTCGCCGCGCCTTGCACGTCCACGTTCAGCAAAACATCCTTGCCCTCGCGCAGCTTGCCGAGCAGTTCCGATTTCAGGATGCCGTAGCTGTTGCCATAGACCGTCGCGTGTTCGATGAAGTTGCCCGCGTGCAGCCGCTTCAAAAATTCCCCCGCGTCAAAAAAATGGTAGTCCACGCCGTCGCGTTCGCCGGGGCGCGGTTCCCGCGTCGTGCAGGTGATGGCGCGCGTCAGGTTTGGCTTTGCGGCCAGCAGCAGATTTACCAGCGTGGTCTTGCCCGCGCCCGACGCGGCGGAAATTAAAATCAGCAGCGGTGCGGACTTTGGACTTTGGACTTTGGACTTTGGACTGTTCATTCCACGTTTTGCACCTGCTCGCGAAATCTCTCCAATTCTGTTTTGAGCGTCACGACTTCGCGCGAGATAATTGCGTCGTTTGCCTTCGAGCCGATGGTGTTGATCTCGCGGTTCATTTCCTGCGCCAGGAAATCCAGCGTGCGCCCGACCGGCTCCTTGGATTTCCGGCAATCTTCAAATTGTTTGAAATGACTTTGCAGCCGCGTCAATTCCTCCGAAATGTCCGAACGGTCGGCGAACAAAACAATTTCCTTCATCAACCGTTCGTCGTCCGGCGCAATATTTTCCAAACCGGCATTTTTGATTCGCTCGTGCAATTGCTTGCGATAATTTTCCGCAGTCTGCGGTGCCTGCTTCTGAATTTTTCCGACGCTTTGCCGCA
>DATCBW010000266.1:0-2999 GCA_036511615.1 Verrucomicrobiia bacterium
GTCCACCACCAACCTGGCGCCGCCGGTGGTCTGGCAGGATGTCTCCATCAACGGCGTCGTGGGCACCAACACCTGGCATTGGACCAACGGCGTGCCGCCCTGGACGAATCCGTATAATTTCTTCCGCCTGTTCACCAATTAACCGGAAAATTAGACGGCAGGGAATTCAATTTGGCGCTCTGATCGCAAGGTTGGAGCGCCTTATTTTGGAAGAGGACTGCAAACCGCAATTGGAAACTAAAAAATATCGTCGAGCCGGACGCCCCGTTTTTTGAAGCGGCTGACGTTGATGGGCCGGTTGACGAGCTTGAATTCTCCCGTTACTTCCCCATTGTCCGCACGCCCGGTGATTTCAAAGCGAAAGAGGTCGTTGAGCATGATTTCACCGTCTTCTTTGATTCCGCCAATTTCAGTCAAGTAAGTAATCTTTCTGGAACCGTCGGCGAGTTGCTCGTGCTGGATGATGAGGTTCAGGCCGGAGGCAATCTGTCGTCGGATTTCCGAAGAGGGCAGTTCCAATCCGGCATACATGGACATGGTTTCCAGCCGGCCAACAACATCCGCCGGAGTCGAGGCATGCAGGACGGCCAGCGTGCCGTCGTGGCCGCTGTTGATGGCCTGTAGATAATCCAGCGCTTCTTCGCCGCGAATTTCACCGAGAATGATGCGCGTGGGGCGCATCCGCAGCGTGTTGCTGAACAACTGGCGCACACTCACCGCGCCTTTGCCTTCAATGTTGTTGGCGCGGGTCAGCAGGCGGACGACGTGTTTCTGGTTCAGTTTTAATTCCAGCGCGTCCTCGATGGTGATGATCCGTTCATCCGGGGCGATTTCATGGGACAGCACATTCAGTGTTGCGGTTTTGCCGGCACCGGTTGCGCCGGAAAACATGATGTTCAATTTCGCCTTGATGGCCGCCCGCAGGAAACGGCTCATCGGCTCGTTGATTGTTTTCAGCCGCACCAGCTCGTCCAGCGAGTTTAGGGTGTCGAGAAATTTTCGTATGGTGACGGTGGAGCCGTCCACGGCCAGCGGCGAAATGATGGCATTGATGCGCGAGCCGTCCTTCAGTGAAAAATCAACGTAGGGCGAGCTTTCATCAAGCCGACGTCCGGCCATCACCAGCATTTTTTCCATGATGGTGCGGAGATGGCTTTCGTCGTCGAACTGGATTTCAGAAAGAGTTTTCCGTCCGCTGCGTTCAATGAAAATCCGGTCGGGGCCGTTGACCATGATTTCAGTGATGGTGTTGTCATCCAGGAGCGGTTCCAGCGGGCCAAAACCGAGCAGATCGTCGCAGATGGCGGTGACGAGCGATTCTCTGGCTCCGGCATCCAGTTGCAGACGTTTCTGTTTCAGCTTGGAATCAAGGACGAGCCGGGCGGCTTCCTTTGCTTCCAGCGACGAGGGCATTCCTTTGACGAAACGCATCCCGGTTTCTACGCGGATGTCGCGCTTCAATTCTTTGTCAATGCCCATGGCGTGCTGGTCGTTTCAAGGCCGGACTGAATTATTTCGGAAAGAGACCGCCGATGTCGAAACCGTGTTGCAGGGCCGTTTGGAGAAAGGTGGGTTTGTATCCGGTGAAGACATGGTGACCATTGATTTTTCCGTCGGCGGCCAGCCCTTCATTTTTGAAAACATAGATGTCCTGAATCTGATATTCCCGGTCTTTCAAGCCCAGCACTTCGCTGATGGCGGTGATTTTGCGCGTGCCGTCGTGCAGCCGCGCGGTTTGGATGACAATATGAATGGCGGAGGCGACTTGTTCGCGGAGGGCGGAAAGCGGAATTTCAACGCCGCTAAACAGCGCGCAGGTTTCCAGGCGCAAAAGACTGTCGCGGGCGCTGTTGGCATGGATGGTGGACATGCTGCCTTCGTGGCCGGTGTTCATCGCCTGCAGCAGGTCAAGCGCCTCACCGCCGCGAATTTCGCCAACGACTATGCGGTCAGGACGCAGGCGCAGGGCGGAATGCAGAAGATCGCGGATGCTCACTTCGCCCTTGCCGTATTCATCCGCCTTGCGGGTTTCAAAACAAACCTTGTGTGGCTGCTGCAATTGCAGTTCGCTGGCGTCCTCCAAAACCAAGATGCGGTCGTTTTCCGGGATCAAGGAACTCAACACATTCAGGACGGACGTTTTGCCGGAAGAAGTGGCGCCGGAAACCATGAGGTTCCGTCCAACTTTGACGATGACATTCAGCAGTTCCGCGCCTTCTTTTGAAATGCTGCCGAAGTTGACGAGCTGCTCGATGGTCAGTTTTTCCCGGCGGAATTTGCGGATGGCCACGATGGTGCCAACCCGCGCGAGTGGCGGCATCACCGCATGCACACGGGAGCCGTCCGGCAGCCGCGCGTCCAGTCGCGGATTATCCTTGTCAAAAAAGCGCCCGACGCTGCGCGCCACATTCATCACGGCGGCTTGAAGTGACTGCTCGTTGGCAAATTTCGCCGGGGCGGAAGTCAGTTTGCCCTTGCGTTCAATGAAAATCTGGCCGGGGCCGTTGATCATGACTTCTGAAACGTCGTCGTCCTGCAAATATTCCTGCACCGGGGCAAAGAACAAATAAATATAGGAAAGCCCTGACTTTTTCGGCGGCTCATTTTTTGGCGGCTCAGGAACTTTAGGTGGTTCGACGGCGACCTTGGGCGGTTCTGCGGCGATCTTTTCCGATTTGATGGCAGCCGGATCCGCCGCGCGAGTGAGCGCATCCTCATCAAGATCTGTTTTCTTGGAATCTTTTGCCTCGCCATTTTCAGAAGGTGCGACCGGCTCGGCTTTTGGTTCGGCTGCAGCCGGTTGAATTGGAGTTAAGTCCACCGGCAGATTGCGGACATTGATGCGATAAGAATCAGCCGTGATGACATCACCTGGTTTGACGGGCATATCAGCCACGCAAGGCGTGCCATTTAATTGAAAAGTTCCCGGCTTGGATTTTGTCCGGAGAATGCACGGCGCTGCGTCGGTGCGGATGGCCAGTTCCGCGCCATTGTCGGCT
>DATCBW010000267.1:0-6212 GCA_036511615.1 Verrucomicrobiia bacterium
TTTCCGCACTCGCCGGCGCCATTCTCGTTGACAAGCCCGCCGGCCCGACATCGCACGACGTGGTTGACGCCATCCGCCGCAAGTTCGGCATCAAGAAGGTCGGCCACTGCGGCACGCTCGATCCGAACGCCACCGGCCTGCTCATCATTGTCCTCGGTCGCGGCACAAAATTGTCCGAGCGGCTCATGGGCGACGACAAGGTTTATGAAGGCACAATCAAGTTTGGTGAAACGACGGACAGCTACGATTCCGACGGTGAACTCGTGGCTTCGCTGCCCGTGCCGCCGCTGACGCTCGACCAGTTGAACGCGGAAGCCGCGACGTTCATCGGCGATCAGATGCAAATGCCGCCCATGGTTTCGGCAATTAAAATAAAGGGCGTGCCGCTTTACAAGCTGGCGCGCAAAGGCATCGAGGTGGAACGCGAGCCGCGCCTGGTTCACATTTACAATTTTCGGTTCACCGATTACACCGAACCGCTCGGACAATTTCGCGTCGCCTGCACGAAGGGAACTTACATCCGCAGCATCGCGCATGACCTCGGCCAGAAACTCGGCTGTGGCGCGCATCTGACGGCGCTGCGCCGAAGCGCTTCGGGAAAATTTGACGTGGCCGAGGCGCTGCCGCTGGATGCGATTTTGCAAATGACCACGGCGGAGTTGGAAAAGCGCGTGCTGCCATTTTTGAAACTCGCTGCGGCCTGACTTTTGACCAAGGATGAACATCATTCATGCCGCAAATGAACTGGGCAATGGCAGCCGCAAAGTCTGCCTCGCCATCGGCGTGTTTGACGGCGTGCATCTCGGCCACCAGCAGATCATCCGGCAGACCATTGCCGATGCGCGCCAGCACGATGCGGTCACGCTGGTGATTACTTTTGACCGTCATCCCAATGCCGTTGTCGCGCCGGACCGCGTGCCGCCGCAGATTTTTTCACGCCCGCAAAAGGTGCGCGCCATTGAATCGCTCGGCACGGACGCGCTGCTGGAAATCCATTTTGACAAAGCGTTCAGCGAAAAGTCCGGCGAGGTTTTCATCCGTGAACTGGCGCGCGACTTGGGAAAAATCCACAGCATTTGCGTCGGAGCGGATTTTGTTTTCGGCCACCGGCGGAGCGGCAATGTGGCGCTGCTGAAGAAGCTGGGTGCGGAATTGGGTTTTCAAGTTCACGGTCTCGCCGCCGTTTCGCTGGATGGACAAGCCGTGAGCAGCACACGGATTCGGGAAATGATCCGCGCCGGAAATTTCGACGCGGCGAGCCAGATGCTCGGCCGGCCGTATGCGATTTGCGGCCGCGTGGTGATCGGCGACCGGATCGGCCACGAACTTGGTTTTCCAACGGCGAATCTGGAGGCGACGAATTTGATTCTGCCGCCGAACGGAGTTTATTCCGCCTGCACAAAATTGAAGGGACAGTTTTATCGTGTCGCGCTGAACATCGGGATGCGCCCAACGGTGGCGTCGGCGAAACCGACGTTGCGCGTGGAGGCGCACCTGCTCGATTTCAACGGCCCGCTTTACGGCGAGGAACTGGAGCTGGAATTGGGCGTTAAGTTGCGGGACGAACATCGTTTTGGTTCGACGACGGAACTGCGGGAGCAGATTCAGCGGGACGTGGCGGCGGTGCGCGAACTGGCCTGATTTAATTCTTCAAGTTGTTGGAGTTATGACTGTTGCCAGAATCCCTGCGGCTGGTCTTACAGACTTGTAAAGCAAAGATTATCCTTGAAATTCCAAAAAAAGTCATTATGATTGATTCGCGTCAGTCTTCTGGAGTTCGCAGTTCCAAGATTCATGAAAATGAACGCGGGTGAGTTGTCAGAAGCCGCTTTTCGCGTTCGGAGAAGTGATTTCTCTGAACTGAAACTGATTTTCCCGGTCTGATATATTTATGTTGAAACGCAAAGTCACGACGCCGAAAAGTGCGTCGTCCAGCAGCCATCGCAGCGGCAAGCCGGCCCCGGCCAAGACGCCGCCGGTGCGGCGGCGGTTTGTCATTTCCAGCAAGGCTCTCAAGCCGGATGCGCAGAAGAAAGCTCCCGTGCCAGTCGTTGCTGAAGTAAAAGTGACGACGAACGGCCAGTCGGCGGCGCCTGCCACCTCGGCTACTTCCGTGGACTTGACCGAGACGATCAAAACGCTGCTGCATCTTTCGCAGGAACACGGCTACATTACTTACGACGACATCAACGACGTTTTGCCGGATAATTTAAGCCCGGACGATCTTGACGTGTTGCTGACCAAACTGCGCGGTCTGGACGTGGAAATCGTCATGGACCAGGCCGAGGCCGAGCGCGCCGAACGCGCCAAGCAGCCCGATCAGGCGGCGCAGGAAGAGGCGGACGAAGACGCGCGGCTGGAAATTCTGGACGACCCGGTGCGGATGTATATGAACCAGATGGGCAAGGTTCCCCTGCTCACACGCGAACAGGAAGTTGAGATTTGCAAGAAGATTGAAGAGGCCGAAGTGGCGATGAAAGCCATTGTGTATGGCCTCGGTTTCACGGCGAAGGAACACATCGCCATCGCGGAAAAACTTTTGTCCGAGCCGCCGAAGGAGCGCTTCGACCGCGTCATCGTGGACAAGAAAATCGCCAACCGCGACGGGCACTTGAAGGATTTGCGAAAGCTCATCAAGAAAGTCCACGCCGCCGACCACAAGGTTGACGAAAAATATTTCCAGTGGCAGAAGGCGCAGCAAAAGGGCCGCAAGGAAAAACTCGAGCGCGAACTGAAAAAAATGGGCGTGAAGCTGCAGGAACTGTTCGCCCGGTTTTTTTACAAGCAGAAGGTCGTCGAGGAAATGATCGTTGTGGCCGGCAACATCCACGAAAAATTCCAGGCCAGCCTGCGGCATTTGCAGGAGCTTGAATCTCATCGCAACACCGCCGAACGGCGCGCCGCCGTCGAGGCCGAGCAGCAGAAAATCTCGACGCTCGAACAGTTCGTGCGGATGCCGCGCGAGGAATTTTTCAAGGTGTTCAAGGATTTGAAGGGCGCCGCCGACCGCGCGCTCAAGGCCAAGACGCACATGGCCGAGGCCAACCTGCGCCTCGTCGTTTCCGTCGCCAAGAAATACACGAACCGCGGCCAGTCGTTCCTGGATTTGATCCAGGAAGGCAACATCGGTCTGATGAAGGGCGTCGAGAAATTCGAGTATCGCCGCGGCTACAAGTTTTCCACTTACGCGATCTGGTGGATTCGTCAGGCCATCACGCGCTCGATTGCAGACCAGGCGCGCACGATCCGCATTCCGGTTCACATGATCGAAATCATGAACAAGCTCTGGCGCGCACAGAAGCAGTTGACGCAGGAGCTTGGCCGTGAGCCGACGCCGGAGGAACTCGCCGACGAAATGCACATGCCCGTCGCACGCATCCACGCGTTGCTGAAAATGGCGCAGCAGCCGGTTTCGCTGCACGCGCCCGTCGGCGATGACGGCGACGTGAGCGTCGGCGACTTCATCGAGGACAAGTCGGCGGAAAATCCGTCCGACGTGACGAGCTACAGTCTGCTACGCGAAAAATTGAGCGACGTGCTGACGACCTTGACCGAACGCGAACGCAAAATTCTGGAAATGCGCTTCGGCCTGATTGACGGCTACGAACGCACGCTCGAAGAAATCGGCAAGATGTATAACGTCACGCGCGAACGCATCCGCCAGATCGAGGCGAAGGCGCTGCGCAAGCTGCGCCATCCGACGCGTGTCCGCCATTTGCAAGGCTTCCTGGAAGGCGCGGAAGTGGTGGCGTAATTAAACGGCTTCAAAAAAAACCGCCCGTGATTCATTCGCGGGCGGTTTTATTTTTTAGACCTGGATTGGCAGGATCAGCATCGCGCGGCCGTTCTGGTAGAGCCGGCGCTGCAATTCAAATACGGTCTGGTTGTGCAGCCAGCGCGTGACCAGGCTTTCGTCCTTGAACACAAGCTGGCCGGCAAAGAACTGTGCCTGCGGGAATTTTTCGGCGATGACATCGCACAGCTTCGCCGCCTCGTCCACGATGTCCGTGCCAAGCGCAATGTGCGCCTCGGCGTAGAATCCGCGCCGGCTCATGTAGCCGACGAACCGCTCCACCTCGGCGCGCGAATGTTCGCGCAGATTTTCCACCTCCGCCGCGCCCTTGAAATTTCCCGCATCCAGCACGCCGATCTGCACGAAGACAAAATTTTGATAGACCTTCGGAAACATCCGCACAACCGCGAGCAGCGTGTGCAAACCAAGGCCATTGAAGCCGTTCACCAGAAACACGGCGGTGCGGGCGTTTGGGTCGCACGGCGCGGGCGTTTTTTCAACGGTGGTCAGCGCGTCATCCGCCAGCGCGGCGGCGACGAGTTCGTTCAGCCGGTGGAGTTTTTTCTGGGTGCGGCGGTAATGGGTTTTCACCCAGAACGCGACGCCGATCAGCAGGCCGGTGACAAACAGCGTCGCCCAGCCGCCTTCAAAAAATTTCGCGATGCAGAGCGAGGCCAGGATGCCGCTCGTGAGCAAAAACCCAAAGCCGTTGATGAAGATTTTTTTCTTCCAGGCCGGTTCCCTGACGCGGTCCGCCCACCAGTGGCGCACCATGCCAAGCTGCGAGAGGCTGAAAGTGATGAAGACGTTGATGCTGTAAAGCACGACGAGCATGTCCATCGAAGCGCGCGTGACCAGCACGACGGCCAGCGCCGCCGCGCCCATCAGCAAAATGCCGTTTTGCGTGACGAGACGGTCGCTCAAGTTGGCGAAGCGCGTGGGCATCCAGCGGTCAACGGCCATGTTGGCCAGCACGCGCGGACCGCCGATGAACCCGGTTTGCGCGGCGATGAAGAGCAGCGCCGCCGATGAAACGAGCGCGGCGAAGACAAAACTTTTTCCGAGCCACGGCGGCCACGTCGCGGACATTTGCGCCACCAGCACGGCGTTCAGCGTTTTGCCCGGAACCGGCACGACGTGGTAAAGCAAATATACGAGCAACAATCCGGCGGCGACAAATGACAGCGAAGCGCCCATGTAAAACATGGTGCGTTTGCCAGTCTGCACGCGCGGCTCGCGCAGCGAAGACATGCTGTTGCTCACCGCCTCGATGCCCGTGAACGTGCCCGCGCCGGAACTGTAGGCGCGCACGATGATCACGATCAAACCCCACACGCCGACGCTCGCAGTCGTCGTGCTGACATCGGAGGAAACTCCCTTCACAATTTGCGGCAATTCGCCGATGTGCGTTCCGATGCCATAAATGACGACGAAGGCAAATGAACCGATGAACAGCAGAAACGCCGGCATCCACACCAGCACCGATTCCTTGACGCCGCGCAAATTCATCACGGAAAGCAAAATCACGCCCGCTGCGGCAAAGGCCACTTTATGTTCCGTCGTGGCCCATGCCGGCGGCAGCAAACTGAACAACGCCTCCGTTCCGCTGGCAATGCTGATGGCAATCGTCAAAATGTAATCGCCGATCAGCGCGCAGCCGGAAACGACCCCGGCGGTCGGCGACAACAATTTGCTGGCCACCACATAGCCGCCGCCGCCACTGGGAAATTGTTCGATGATCTGTGAATAGCTCGTGCAAATGACGGTAATGGTCACGATGACCGCCGCCGCGACGAACAGGCTTAAAAAATGATGGCCTTGCAACGCCACGAACGCCGCCTCCGGGCCGTAGCACGACGAGGACAGCCCGTCCGCGCCCAGCCCGACCCACGCCAATAGCGCCACGAGCGACATATTGTGGAAAATCCGGTGGTCGGAAAGGTTCCGTGCCCGGCCAATCACCACGTCTTTCACCAAACGAAACACATTCATAAAATTACACCTTGGATTTCAAGGCGTTCCAAAAAGCGGACGAATGGCAACAGCCGGAGCCGGCCTCTCTTTAGAAAAGACAAGGTTAACCAACCCGGCAGGGCTTGAAAATGACGGAAATTTCGTCAGTTGTTGGGGTCCACAATGTGCAAATCAATGCCTGGCGCGCGGTGCAGGAAAAAATTCAGGACGTCCGGTCGCGTGAACTGCCACCAATGCCGTTCCGTCGTCCCCAACACGACGAGATGAACGTCGTTCTCGCGGCAGAATTTCAACAGAGCTTCGCAGACATTTTGGCTTTCCAGGACCGTGACACTGCCGCCGAGTTCGGTCGCGAGCTGGACGTTCTGCATGAAATGGCGCTGCACGTCCGCCGGGATGAGCATCGGGTCCTCCTTCTTGCGCCGCACATAGACCGCCATCCATT
>DATCBW010000268.1:0-15977 GCA_036511615.1 Verrucomicrobiia bacterium
AAAAGGCTCACGGAAGGGAAAAAAGTTTCAAGGGATCTTCACAGCAACGCGCGCAAAGTGGAAAGACGGGTCTTGTTTAAAGGAGCAACGCGCTCTAACCCGCCGCTTCGCCGGCTTGCTGCGTTCGGATTTCTTCGTAAAGCCAGGCCCGCGCGTAATCCCAATGCCGCTTGGCCGTGGCTTTGGAAATACCGAGCGCCCCGGCGGTTTCCTCAATCGTCATGCCGACGAAATAGCGCAGCTTCACCAGTTCAGCCGTTTGCGGATCAAGCCCGGCAAATTTATCCAACGCGTCGTTCACCGCGAGAAGCTGGTCGGCGTTGGGCGCCGAGGGCGCGGCAAGGTCCGGCAATTCCAGCCGCTGCTGGCCGCCGCCGTGGCGTTGCGCGCGTTTGCGGCGCGCATTGTCCACCAGGATGCGGCGCATGGCCTCGGCGGCGGCGGCAAAAAAGTGCGTGCGGTCGTTCCACTTGCGATTCGCATCGCCAGCCAATCGCAGCCACGCCTCATGCACGAGCGCGGTGGGCTGGAGGGTTTGGCCCGGGTTTTCGGAAGCCATCTTTGCCGCAGCCAGCCTGCGCAATTCCTCATAGACCAGTGGCAACAACTCGTTCGCCGCGCCGGGGTCGCCATTGGCGGCAGCATTCAGAATGCGCGTCACGTCGCTCACTTGGTTTGAGATTTGGCTTCCGGAACCCCTTCAATCAGCGCTTGGGCTTCGTGCAGGAGAATGCGAGCAATAATCCAATTTTGCCAATTAGATCGGGGCAATGTCTGATGGAACTGATCTTCTATGTTGATTCGCGCTTGCGTCAATTCGGAACGCGCGAGGTTCGTCTTTCCCAAACGGAAATGTGTCATCGCAAGCAATGGCTGTAAGTTGACAGGTTGAGAAATGTCATCGCTCGTGCAGGCAATAGATCTCTCGCACCAAATTTCAGCGTCTGCATAATTGCCGCAACGGTATTCCCACAGTGCGGAAGTAGATGCTAGCCATGCGTTATAATCCAGAGCTTCTTGCGTTCTTGCAGCGCTTAATATCGTGTCGCCAGCCACATTGGTGAACTGCGCTGAAGGAACATGTTTCTCAAGAAATTCCGCCAAAGGCTGTAATGCCTCAAGCAGTTTGGAACTTGGTGGCATCAAGAGGGCGACTTTAATTATCCGCTCAGCCGTTAGAGAATTGGTGGTCTTTGCAAAACGAGCCACTGCCGATTCTCGAGCTCGCTCATAACCGGAAACATCGCCGCCTTCCAGTAACGCCGCTGCCAAACAAAGGTAATCCCGCGCAAATCCAGCATCGGATTCTTCCTGATTGGTCGCCACAGTATAAGTATAGCGCTCCACCGCCTGCTTCCAACGGACATTGACTGCATTCCATTCGCCCAGCCGGTGAAGTAGAGGGATATGGCCCGGTGGGATGTCTCGCACTGGAATGGTAGCAATCAAGCGATCAGCCTGATCCATTCCGTTTGTTTCGACGAATTGATTTAATCTGATCAACCCATACATATCCTTTAGCTTCTGCCGGATTTCGACCTGCTGCCGGTCAAGGCCTGATTTTTCGCGCAAAGGAGTCTTTTCTTGCTCAACGCTGGCAGCAAGTCGGTAGGCATCACGTTGTTTGAGATACATCCAGGTCGAAAAACCAAGACCGATCAGCGCCGTCAAAACGACGGCGGTGCCTGCGGCGAAGGCCAATCTGTTCCGCCGAATAAATTTTTGGCAACGATACATCACGTTCGGCGGACACGCCACGACCGGTTCGTTGTTCAAATGCCGTTCAATGTCCCTCGCCAGTCCGTTGGCGGTTTCATAGCGGTGCGCGCGGTCTTTCTCCAGCGCCTTCATCACAATTAAGTCCAGATCACCATGCAAAAGATGCGTGAGTTTGGACGGATCAGCCTGCCGGTGTTTGGCCACCATCGTGAGATCGGCGGCCTGCATCGTGCTCAAGCAGGTCGAAGGGCGGGCCGGTTCCTTTTCCCGGATGGTGCGGCGCATTTCGTCCAATCCTGCTTGCAGAAGTTCCTTTGCATCAAAAGGGGTGTTACCGGTGAGCAACTCGTAAAGCAACACGCCGAGCGCGTAAATGTCGCTGCGCGCGTCAATGCCCAGACCGCTCATCTCGGCCTGCTCGGGGCTCATGTAGGCCGGCGTGCCCATGAACTGCTCAAAAGCCGTGAACAGCGTCTTGTCGGTCAGGCGCTGCTCGGTGGCCTTGGCAATGCCAAAATCAATCACCTTAGGCACCGGCACTCCGTCGTGCATCGTGACGAGAATGTTCGAGGGCTTGATGTCGCGGTGAATGATGCCTTTCTCGTGTGCGTGCTGAATGGCGTTGCAGACTTGAGTGAAGAGATTCAATCGCTCGCGGGTGGAAAGATTATTTTGATCGCAGTAATCGGTAATGCGGATGCCGCGCACCAGTTCCATGACGAAGTAAGGCCGGCCGGTTTCCGTCGCACTGGCGTCAAACACCTTCGCGATGTTTGGATGGTCCATCATCGCCAGCGCCTGACGCTCGGCTTCAAACCGGGCGATTACCTGTCTTGTGTCCATGCCGAGCTTGATGATCTTGAGCGCGACGCGGCGGCGGACCGGCTCCTCCTGCTCGGCCATATAAACTACGCCGCAGCCGCCCTCGCCGATTTGCTGGAGCAGTTTGTAACGGCCCACCTTGTCGCCGGGTTTTTCAGCAAGCGGAATGGAAGCAGCGGGTGTCCGCCGCAGCGTGGGAACGGCGGAGATTTCCAGCCAAGCGCCCGATTGCTCGGAGGCATTGAGCAACGCTTCAACGCGCCGGCGCAGCGAGCCGTTATCGCCGCAGGCTTGATCAAGATAGCTCGCGCGGTCTGCCGGCGGCAACTGCCGCGCCGCGGCAAAGACGATTTCTTCTGGATTCGGCTCGTTCACGGATGGTTTTGGAATGGCCTTTTATCCTATAAAGCGAAAACCGACAAGAAAAAGGCTCACGGAAATCCAATTAAAAAAATCCAATTAAAAGAAACGTGCTGCTGGCTTCAGCGTTGCCGCAACGCGAAACGAAATGTAGAAACACCCTAAAAAATTGTATGAACTGAAAAACGTGACGCGTGAAGCCTGATTCTGGGTTGCGTTCGCATCACACATCCCGTATCAAGCATCACGTCAAATGGGCTACGTTGATCTCATCCTGAACCTCGCCGGGCTGCTGTTGTGGCTGAACTGGCGTTCCATCCGTTTCGATCCGCTCGTGAAACGGATGCCCGCGACGTTGATGGGCACGTTGCGTCCCGCCGCGCCAAAAAAACTTCGCCGCTGGCATCTGCTGGTTTTTCTTGCCGGGCTGCTGTTGTTGCGGGCGCTGATTTATTACTGGATCGGCCCGGCGTTGAACTGGACCGGCAGGCTGGATTTTGGCGCCGTGGTGCTGTATTGCCGCAGCGACTGGTTCGTGCGAATCCTGGCATTTTCATTTTTCAGCTTCGGCCTGATGCTCGGAATTTTTTATCTGTGCCTGCTCCCGTTGTCGTTGCTCGCCGGACCGGAACCGGTCCACCAGCTGGTGAAAATTCCGCTGGGCCGCGTGGATGACTGGCCGCGCTGGGCAAAAATCGTCCTGCCATTTTTTGCTACCGCGTTTTTCTGGTGGCTGGCAAGCTGGCTGTTCGTCCGGCTGCAAATCCTGCTGCCGCCGGTTTCGCCGGCGCATCTTTTCGAGCAGTCGGTGGTTGTTGGGCTGGGCAGTTATCTCGTCTGGAAATTTCCGCTGGGCGTCATCCTGCTGCTGCACTTGCTGAACAGCTACATTTATTTCGGCAAACATCCGTTCTGGAAATATGTGAACGTGACGGCGCAAAAGATTTTGCTGCCGTTGAAGAAAATTCCGCTGCGGATCGGCCGGGTGGATTTTGCGCCGGTGGTGGCGATGGCCATCATTTTCTTTGCGGCGGAAGGCGCCGCCAACGGGCTGGTGCGGCTTTACGCGCGCCTGCCGTTTTGAGAATCACGCCGCTTTCGCCAGCGGCAGCTTGACCGTGACGGTCGAGCCTTGCCCCGGTTCGCTTTTGATGGTGAGCGCGCCGCCGTGAAGCTCCGCCAGTTTTTTGGCGATGTTCAGGCCCAGCCCCACGCCTTCCACGTCCTGCATCTTGCGCTCGAACTGCACATAAGCGCCGATACGCTGAATTTGTTCGGTGGAAAAGCCGCGACCGGAATCGCGCACGGAAAATTCGACCGCGCCGCCCGCAACCGCCAGGGACACGCGCACCGTTGAACCGGCCTCGGAAAATTTGAAGGCGTTGTCCGCCAGTTCGCCGACGATTTTTTTGAAGTATTCCTCGGCAATCGCGAGCGGCACATCCACAGTTTCAACCACCAGATCCGCCAGCCGGCCGATCTTGTCCGCTTGCGTGACGGTGTTCGTCCGGATGATTTCACCCGGCCGGCCGGTCCGGGCGGCGCGCAGAGAATCCACGCTTTGCGAATCGGCGGCGACGAGTTCAAGCTGCGCATAAACCAGAAAATTTTCAATGAGCCGTTCGAGCCGCTGGCCGGACTGGGAGATTTCGCGGCCCATGTCGGCGATTTCCGACGGCGGCAGCGGCGACTCGGCGGCGGTGGCGAGCAGTTCGGCGTTGGAGATGATGCCGTTGAGCGGCGTGCGCATCTCGTGCGGCAGCATGAGCGTGATCTGTTTGCGCAAATGGGACAGCTTCCGCTCGGCCTCGTCGCGGATGGTGCGCGCCTTGCGGAGGCGCGCGTCCACGGCGGCGTAAAGTTCCTCAATCTTGAACGGCTTGGGCAGGTAGTCGTCCGCGCCGAGCGACATGCCGTGACGCATCCCGGCGGCGTCGGCAAGGCCGGTCATCAAAATGAACGGGATGCTGGCGGTGCTTTCATTCTCGCGCAATTTGGAGAGCGTGGCGTAGCCGGCACCGGCCTTGTCCATGTTGACGTCGCATAAGATGAGGTCGGGCAGCTTTTCGCTGGCGATGACGAACCCTTCTTCGCTGTTGGTCGCCTCAATCACTTCAAAACCGCGCTGCGTCAGCGCCAGCCGGATCATTTCGCGCAGCCACTCTTCGTCGTCTATTACCAGAATCTTGTTCATCGAAGTATAAAGGGTAAAAGGAAGCAATTATCATTCCTTCATTCCTTTGACGCCCGTATCCCGTCAAACAGAAAAATGCAAACGGACAAATGTCCGATTTCTACTTCCGCTCGTTCAGCGGAATATAATGGTTCAGCGTCGGCCCGGTGTAAATCTGGCGTGGCCGGTAGATGCGGCTCTTCGGTTCCTCCATGATTTCCTTGTAATTGGCGATCCAGCCCGGCATCCGGCCAATCGCAAAAATCACCGTGAACATCTCCACCGGAATGCCGATGGCGCGCATGATGATGCCGCTGTAAAAATCCACGTTCGGATACAGTTTCCGCTCGACGAAGTAGGGATCCTGCAACGCCGCCTCTTCCAGCTTCTTGGCAATGTCCAGCAACGGGTCAGTGATGTGCAGTTTGGACAGGACATCGTCGCACGCCTTTTTGATGATTTTGGCGCGCGGGTCGTGGTTTTTATAGACGCGATGGCCGAAGCCCATGAGCTTCTTGCCGCTGTTCTTGTCCTTGGCCGCCGCGATGAACTTTGAGCCGTCGTCACCTTCTCTGTGGATTTGTGCCAGCATTTCGAGCACGGCCTGGTTGGCGCCGCCATGCAACGGCCCCCACAGCGCGCACACGCCCGCCGCGCAGCTCGCAAACAAATTTGCCTGCGACGATGCCACCATGCGCACCGTCGAGGTTGAACAATTCTGCTCGTGATCCGCGTGCAGCAGAAAAATCAGATCCAGCGCCTTCACCACTTCCGGTTTGATTTCAAAATCCTCATACGGCATTGAGAACAGCATATGCAGGAAGTTCGCCGTGTATTTGTAGGTCTGCTTCGGATAAATGAGCGGCAGCCCGTGCGATTTGCGATATGAATACGCCGCGATGGTCCGCACCTGCGAAATCAGCTTCGCCACATAGACCTCAAACTCCTTGTTCTTGCCCCAGCGCCAGTTCATCAGACCTTCGTCAAAGCAACTGGCCGCGTTGATCATCGAGGACAGGATCGCCATCGGATGCGCGCCCGTCGGGAAGCCCTCAAAATGATACGTCATGTCCTCATGCAAAAACTGGTGCGCCGTCAGCGAGTCCGAAAACGCCTTGATCTGCGTCCGCGTCGGCAACGTGCCGTAAATGAGCAGAAACGCCGTTTCAATGAAATTGGATTTCTCGGCCATCTCCTCGATGGGAATGCCGCGATAACGCAAGATGCCCTGGTCGCCGTCAATAAACGTGATGTTGCTCACGCACGAACCGGTGTTGCCGTAGCCGTCGTCCAGCGTGATGTAGCCCGTGTTCGCGCGCAACGAAGACACGTCCACCGCCTTCTCGCCTTCGCTGCCCGTGAGGGTCGGCAGCATCACCGTTTTTCCGTCCAGTTCAAGTTTGGCTTCTTTGCTCATGGCTCCTCGCTTTGTTTATTAAAGTTTCTTCATTTTTGCCGATGAATCCGGGGCTTGGCAAGCCGCGAAAACGATTTTCAAAAAAAATCGCGCCGCCATCGCGAATAAGCCCCGCCCGGAGGCGCACCCGCGCACTGCCGCCCGGCTCCGCCAATGCCGGTCAGCCGGAACGTGCCGGCAGCAAAAATCCAGCAGTTGCCGGAGACGCCTGCTTGCGGCAACATAAAGGGGCATGGTTCGCGCCGAATTTCGCTCGCTGCGTTTCAGCCGGCTCGAAAGGGACTGGCTGACGGCGGCGCTTTTGCTGTCGTTGTTCGCGCATCTGGTTGTGTGGGGCGGCTATGAAGCCGGAAAAAAATTCGGCTGGTGGCCGCGTTCGCACGCCACCGACCGGTTGCATCCGGCTGACAAGAAAAATCCGGCAGCGCAGGCCCGGCAGCAATATGAACCACCGACAGTCTTTGTGGAGGTTTCCCATCCTGAAACCGAGCCGCCCAAAAAGACCCGGTATTATTCCAACAAAAATTCCCAGGCCGCCAATCCCGATGCAAACAAGGATTCCGACCAGCCACAGTTGAACGGCCACCAGCAGGTCGTGCCGAAAACCGAGGATGTGCCGAAAATGTCCAAGCTGGAGCCGGCGCCACCGAAAGAACCGTCCACCGAATCGCCGCCGGTCGAAGAAGCGCACCCGTCCGCGCCGATGAATCTCGGCGACCTGGCGCTCAATCAGAAGCCAGTCGAAAAAACGGCGGAACAAAAGCCCGCGCCGCCGGCGCACGAACGTCCGCGCACACTGGCGGCGGCGCGAAAGCAACTGCCCGGCCAGCAGATGCAACAAGCGGGCGGCGTGCGGCGCCAGCAGCTTTGGTCGTCGCTGGATGCCAAGGCCACGCCATTTGGCGACTATGACCGCGCCATCATTGAGGCCGTGACGCAGCACTGGTATGATTTGCTCGACAGCCACCGTTTTGCGCAGGACCGCACGGGCAAGGTGGTGTTGCATTTCAAGCTGATGTCCGACGGCTCGGTGCAGGAGGTGAAAATGGAGGAGAACACCGTCGGCGAGCTGCTCGGCTACGTCTGTGAGGAATCCATCCAGGAAGCCGCGCCATTTGGCAAATGGCCGTCGGACATGCAGCGCATGGTCGGTGCGAATTTTCGGGAAATCACGTTCACATTTTACTATTATTGAACCGGATTGCAGTTTGAAATTAATTATGGACACACTCATTTATATTTTGCTCGGTCTGACCTCGGTGACCGGTGTTGGCGTCGTTTTGTGGCGCGCGTGGGTTTTACGCTGGAGCCAGGTCGTGCCGCCGCAAATCGCCGCCGCGATTGCGGTCTGCCGCTCGGACGACGATGTGAAAAATTTGCGGAGGCTTTGCGAGACGCAGCCGTCGCCGCTCGGACGGCTGACCTTGCTCGCCGCCGACCATCTGGAACTGCCGAAGGCCGACAACGAAAGCGCCATCGAAACCGCCGCGCGCCACGAAATCGTCAAGCTCGAACGCGGCCTTGTCGTTCTGGAAATCATCGTCGGCATTGCACCGCTGCTCGGTCTGGTCGGAACGATTTTGGGCATGATGTCCGTTTTCGGCGACATCGGCCAGACTGGGCTGAACAACATAAACGACGCCTCCAAGCTCGCGCTGGGCATCAGTTTGATTTTGCGGACGACGCTCATCGGCCTGCTCATCTCCATTCCGTCGCTCGTCGCGTGGAGTTATTTCTCGAAAAAAGTCGAGGTGCTCGCCGTGGAAATGGAAACGCTCTGCGATGAATTCATCCGCCGCCAATACTCAAAATGAGTTGCAAGTTACAAGTTGAAAGTTGCCGGTTGCCGGGCCGCTTGGCCCGCATATTTCACGAGGTTGAGCCGCACAACAGCTGGCGGTCAATCGTAGCGCAGGTTTGCAACCCGCCGTATCGCCGATTTGAAATCGGCAGAGCGTCGAAAACTTGTGGCGGCCGGCAGGTTGCAAACCTGCGACACAGCAGATTAAAAATCTGCCCTACGCTCCTCGTTTGTGAAATATGCAGGCTAACGGTCACCGGTGACGGCCAACCCTTCAACCTTCAATCTTCAACCTGCAACTGATATGCGTTTTCTCCTCCGCAAACGCCGCACCGCGCCCGCCGTCATCATCGTCGCGCTGATTGACGTGCTGATCGTGCTGGTGATTTTTCTGCTGGTGACGACGACGTTCAAGCAGCAGCCCTCGCTGAAACTCGCGCTGCCCGAATCCACCTCCGCACTGAAATCCGGCGCGAATGAAAATCCGCCGATGATCGTGAGCATCGGCGCGGATGGTGTCTTTCGTTTTGGCCCGCAGAGTTTGCCGGTGACGCCAGACCAGTTGCGCGACCAGATTGTGGTGCAGTCCGAAAAGGCGCGGGCGGCCAGCCAGGAACCTAAACTTGCCGTGAATGCCGACAAAATCGCGCCGTGGGGAAAAATTGTTCAAGTGATGGACATCGCCAGGCAGGCGAACGTCAAAATTTTAAGCGCCTACACGAAGGAAGAGGGCAAGCCGTAAAACAGTTTGGAAAATTCCGGTTGCGCGCCATTTGCAAAAAAGTTTATTCTGGCGCGCAGCCATGAATCCAAAACGGCACTCGGAGTCGTTGGACAATTACGGAAATAATGTTGTTCCTTTTTCCGCAAAAGGATTTGTGTTACCCTCATCTGTCCGCCGTTCCCCCGATTTCAAAAGCCACCGCCCCGGTTTTGAAAACCGTCACCCCGGTTTCCCAGAGCGGCTTTTGAATTGTCAGCGGCAGATTATTTTTTCTTCGCAGTTTTCGCCTTGCGCTTTTCCTCAATGGCGGCCTGCGAGGCGGCGAGCCGCGCCACGGGCACGCGGAACGGCGGGCAACTGACGCAGGTCAGTCCGATGCGATGGCAGAATTTCACGGATGCTTCTGGCGGAAGAATAAATTTTCCGTCGGCGATGCTTTTGTTTGGCGGTGTTAATGATTCGGATAAGTTTTGACAGGGCGACACTGTTGCGCCGCCCAATTGAGACTTGCAAAAACCATGATTGCCATTTTTAATTTCAAAACAGTCAAAGATTATGAATTCTGGAACAATTTGGACTTTTGATCTTGGCAACGGTTCCATCAGCGATAGCCCTTCTCCGCGCTGGGGAAGGTGGCCGCAGGCCGGATGAGCTAAACCACAGATTACGCGGATTGACGCTGATAAATTTCCCGCGCAAACTCACCGCCATGGCGTCCAACTTCGATGAAGCGTTTGCTGCGGTGAAATCCTTGGCAAAGGATTTTGACGCGCAAAAAGATTTCTACCTCTCGCCCAAGTATCAGGAAGCCGAAGCCCGGCGCGACTTCATAGACAAGTTTTTGATCGCGCTCGGTTGGGACGTGAACCATGACAAGCAGAAAAATCCTTACGAACAGGAAGTCAAAGTCGAGCGCAAGGAGCACGGCGTTTCACAACGTCGCGCGGATTATGCGTTTTACCTCGCGCCGAACTTCCGCGACGTAAAATTCTACATCGAAGCCAAAAAACCTTTTGGCGACATTGCCACGTCCGACAATTATTTCCAGACCATCCGCTACGGCTGGAGCAGCAAGACGAAGATTGCCGCGCTCTTTGATTTCGAGCAGTTCGAGATTGTGGACTGCCGCTTCAAACCGGACTTGGATACCGCGCTCCAGCGTAACCTCAAAAAATTCCATTACCGCCAATATGCCTACGACAAGGAAGTGTTTGCGGAAATTTACTGGCTGTTTTCGCGCGAAGCCGTCGCGACCGGTTCGCTGGAAAAATACGCCGAGAGCCTGCCCAGGAAACGCGGCGCGGCCAAACGCGGTCTGGCCACCGGCGGCGATCAGGAGGTGGACGAGGCGTTTTTGGCCGACCTGGACGCGCACCGCGACACGCTGGCGCACAGCTTCAAAAACAGCAATCCCCAGCTCGACGGCGAATCCTTGACCGAAGCCACGCAACGCACCCTGGACCGGCTCGTTTTCATCCGCTTTTTGGAGGACAAGCTGATTGAACCGCAAAACCTCGTGGCCAACTTTGGCGAACGCGGCGGCGCGTGGGCCGATTTCATTGCCGCGTCACGGCGGCTGGACGGCATTTACAACGGCATTGTCTTCAAGAAAAACGACATTCTCGACTCGCCAAGTTTCAAAGTTGACGACGAACAATTCAGCGGGATTTGCAAAAAACTTTCGCACCTCAATTCCATCTACGATTTCAACGCCATACCGATTCACATTCTCGGCAGCATCTACGAACGGTTTCTCGGCAAGGTGATTGTGGCGACGGACAAGCGCGCCCGCGTCGAGGAAAAGCCGGAAGTCCGCAAGGCCGGCGGCGTTTATTACACGCCGGAATACATCGTCCGCTACATCGTGGAAAATACCGTTGGCAAACTCATTGAAGGCAAGACGCCCGCGCAGATTGCCGAAATGCGGTTTGCCGACATCGCGTGCGGCAGTGGTTCGTTTCTGCTGGGCGTTTATGATTTGCTGATCCGCTACCACACGAAGTTTTACAACGAGAATCCGGCGAAGGCCAAAAAGGGCGACGTGATGAAGCGCGAGGACGGATTGCACCTGTCGCTGCACGCGAAGCGCAAAATTCTGGTCAACAACCTTTACGGCGTGGACATAGACAATCAGGCCGTGGAAGTCGCGCAACTTTCGCTTTACCTGAAATTGCTGCAAGACGAAACGCCCGGCTCGACGCGGCAATACATTTTGGATTTTGAGCAGCAAGCCTTGTTGCCGACGCTGAATAAAAACATCGTGTGCGGCAATTCGCTTGTTGGCACGGACATTTTGAGTGGCGAACTTTTCGAGCCGGTCGCGGAGCGGAAATTAAATCCGATGGATTTTGAAGATCGTTTCCCGCAAATCTTCCGCCGCAAAACTTTCAGCGGTGAATTGCGCGATGCCGCACCCGGCGAATTGGATTACACCATGCCCGGCGTGCCGTTGCATGGCAGCTTCAGTTACAAAAAATCCAAGAAAGACAAAACCGCCCCGGTGCTCACGCTGCCGGAGTCTGAATATGAAGGCGGTTTCGATGCGATTATCGGCAATCCGCCTTACGATGTTATGGAAAAGGAGCGGGGAGAAAGCTCTTGGCCGCACTTTGTCCTCACTGATTATGGAAGGCGGAAATCAAATTACGAATCAGCATTGGGTGGCAAATTGAATCTATTCCGTTTTTTCATTGTGAAAATGTTAGAGCTTGTGCGGGTGGGCGGAAGAGTTGGGATGATTGTTCCAATGGCAGTTCTCGCAGACATAAGTTGCGCCGCAACACGTCGGCATCTTTTATTTAATGCACAAAACATTCTTGCTGATTGCTTCCCTCAAAAAGACAACGCCAGCCGCAGGGTTTTTAAGGATGCAAAACTTTCCACGACGGTAATCACAGGCACAAAGACAAAAACCATTGCTGCCAAGGCCGCTCAAATTCAAGTGAAAGTTTATCCGTGGAACAAATTTGACGACGAACCTCGACAGTGCCAGTTGCGTTTTCCTGATTTTTCACAACTAGACCCGGTCAACACACCGATTCCACTTGTTGATTCAAGCCAGTGGGAAGTTTGCAGAAAACTTTTGGGCACAAAATCAATTGTAAGGCTCGGCGATGTTGCAGACTTTCAAGTTACTCGTGGCGAAATAAACCAAACAATATATCAAGAATTTATTTCCGAAGATTCGTCGCTCGCTCGTTTACTGAAAGGCGTGGAGATTGCCCGTTTTGGCTTCAATAAAAAACTGCAACAGGGACATCGTGAGTGGTTTGATGAAAAGCGGTTTCTGAAATCAAACAGCGAAAGACCATCGGTGACGAAACGCCGAATCGCAACACAGCGCATCACAGGCGTAGATGAGCGATTGAGAATTGTAGCGGCCATAAAAGAACCGCCCACATACTTTGCGGATTCAACAAATTCGATCACTATTCAGGCGCAATCTTCCTACTGTTTGGAATATCTTTTGGGATTGCTCAATTCCACGTTTTTCCAATGGAGATTCAAGTTTACCAGTTCAAATAATAATGTCGGAACAAATGAGTTGGAATCCATGCCGTTTCGAGTGATTGATTTTTCAAATTCAGCCGAAAAAGCTCGGCATGACAAAATGGTTTCGCTGGTGGAGCAAATGCTCGCAACCAAGCCGCAGCTTGCCGGAGCGCAGAGCGACAAGGACAAGGATTTTTACGAAAATAAATGCGCCGCGCTGGATCGCCAGATAGACGCACTGGTCTATGAACTTTACGGCCTGACGCCAGACGAAGTCAAAATCGTGGAAGGACTGCCAGCATGAGTTTTTCACAACTCCAAACGGTCGCACAAATAGCCGGAATGTTATCTTGTCACTATGCTGAAAGAATTAACGCTTGGACAGCCATTGTCCTACCGCCCTGCTAAAATCGCCGCATGAAAAAGATTACAGATTATACGAACTTCATGGAGCATCAATCGGATTGCGTGTTGCGCCTGATCCTCGAATGGCAACCAAGCGCGGCGGAACTCTCTGAAAAGGCATACGAGCAAGAGCTTCAAGCGTGGCTTCAAAGCAAATTGCCGGATGTGCCGATTGTGGCGCAATATGGCATCGCCAAAGGCAAAGCTGATTTAGTGATTGAAGATTCTTACATCATTGAATTAAAGCTGGCCTTCACAGATGACACGTTGCCGGAATTTGACAGGTGCATCGGCCAGCTTGAACGCTACCGCCAAAAATGGGTGGATAACGAACGCGGGCGGGTTTATCTGGTGATTGTCGGCAAGTCTGATTCAGAATTTCGGCACATGATTCACAAAGCGATAGAGCGGTTTAATCAGCCTTACATTTTGAGCAATTATTTTTACCTCGTTGAAAAATCCGCATGAAATGAAATCGTCTGGAAAAATCTACGCGCCGGTGACGCCGTTTGAACGGCAAACGAGCCATTGCCCGTTGTATGTGGCGTGGGTGGTTTTGGACGAGGCGCGGGATTATTTCCGCACCAACTGGGTTCCCTCACCCGGCTCCGCCACCCTCTCCCAGCCGCTGGGCGAGGGCCTGGCGGACAAACTCGCGCAGCGCGCGAAGGCCGTGTTCACCGGTGCCGGGTTGAAATTGCTTTTTTCCGCACGCGGATCGGTTATTTTGAACTGAAATGTTATTCGACCGCCAACGCCTGCTTTTGACTTTGCTGGATGCCTTGCGCGATCCGGTCAGCAACATGGATTTTCAAAAGCTGCTGTTTTTTTACACGCAGGATTGCGAGAAAACACCCACGTATGAATTTGTGCCCTACAAATTCGGCGCGTTTTCCTTCACATCGTATGCGGACAAACGGCGGTTGATGGCGGCGGGATTGCTGGTGCAAAGTGACCTGCAATGGGAACTGACCGATTTGGGCCGCCAGACGGCAAGGAAAGAGGCGGTGTTGCCGGTGGTGGTGGCCGGGTTCTGCCGGCGACGCGCCGGATTGCGCGGCAATGCGCTGATTGCGGAGCAGTATCGGGAATATCCCTATTACGCCATCCGGAGTGAGATTGTGGAAACTGTCCTGCCGGACGCGGAATCACGCCGGCGGGTTGCCGAAGCGCGCCCGGTCAAGGCCGGGCCGGGGCTGGTGACGATTGGTTATGAAGGGAAGAGTTTGGAGCGTTATCTGAATCAGTTGTTGCGGGCGGGCGTGACGTTGTTGTGCGACGTGCGCCGGAATCCGATAAGCCGGAAGTATGGTTTTTCCAAAAGCACGTTGAGCAAAGCGTGCGAGGGCGTGGGCATCCGTTACGAACATTTGCCGGAGTTGGGCATTGATTCCGAGGAACGCCGCGATTTGAAAACGCAGGCGGATTACGAGGTGTTGTTTGCCGAATATGAACGCAAGAGTCTGCCGCACCAAAAAGCGGCGCTGGCGAAGATTCGCGGCTGGGTCAAGGCAGGCGAACGGGTGGCGCTGACCTGCTTTGAATTATTACCGCAGCAATGCCATCGGCACTGCGTGGCGGAGGCGTTGTCGCATGGCGCAGGAAGGCATTTGGCGGCGGTGCATTTATAGGAAAATGCGTTATGGCCAAGGAGCGAGTGTTAATCACGGTTAAGACCTACCCGACACTGTCGCGGAAATACGGGGAGACGGTTTGCACCGCCGGGGTGCGCGCGGACGGGAGTTGGATGCGGATTTATCCCGTGCCCTTTCGCCGGCTGGAGGAGACGGAGCAGTATAAAAAATTTGACTGGATTGAAGCTGATTTCGTCCGTGGCCGTTCGGACCCGCGCCCGGAGACACGTAATCCTGCGGACCTTGCAAAGATGCTGCCAACCGGCCACATGGGAACGGAAGACAACTGGCGCGAGCGACGGGAGTTGTTGCTGAAAAAGGCAAAAGTTCATGACCGGCTTGAACCGTTGCTGACCGGGGCGAAGGAAAACCGGCTGTCCCTCGCCATTTTCAAGCCGACGAAGATACGCGGCTTCATCTGGGAGGATGATGACCGGGACTGGAATCAAAGCAAGGTGGCGCAAATGCGCGACCAATCCAAGCAGACCCAAATGTTCGCCGAGGATGTATGGCGGGAAACCTTCAAAATCATTCCCAAGCTCCCTTACGCTTTTTCGTATCAACTTGAAGATGCCGATGGCCGGAAGAGCACCCTGCAAGTGCTGGACTGGGAGTGCGGCCAGTTATTTTGGAACTGCCTGCGCCGCCACGATGATGAAGCGGTGGCGCTGGAAAATGTGAAGGCAAAATACCTGGACGAGTTCGGGAAACGCGACCTGCATTTTTTCCTCGGCACGACGCAGCAGTTTCATGGTTTCGCCCCGAATCCGTGGGTCATCGTTGGTGTGTTCGCGCCGCCACACCAACATCAACTGGATTTGGCTATTCCGGGGTGATTTCTTGTGATGAGCTTGGACAGCCTTTGTCGCACGGCCTGGGATAAATTAAACGCGAATGAAACAGAAAAATTATGCGCCGGTGACGCCTTTTGAACGGCAAACGAGCCATTGCCCGTTATATGTAGCGTGGGTGGTTTTGGACGGGGCGCGGGATTATTTCCGCACCAAATTGGTTCAGCCTGGGAGACGGCCAAGAAGAATCATGAGTTGAGCGGTTCACCGCCGGCGGAAAATTTATGAGTCCAGAATTACGTCAGTTCATCGAGCAGACCCAGTTTCACCATGCCGTGGTGCAGCAGGTGATCAAATTGCTGCCGACGGATGACGTGGAGTTGGATGCACTGCTGGCCGAGGTGGTGGCGTCCAACAATCTCAAGTGGTTCATGTATGTGTTCGTGGCGGCGGCGGGCGCGGGGCGGCGGGTGGAGGCGCGGCATCTGGCCGGCGGGGCGATGATGTTTCCCGAATATCGCTGGATGGGCAAGGTGGTGGTGCGGATGCACGGGGACATCCTGGAGCCGTTGCTGACGGCGCTGGAAACGACGCGGCTGGACAAGGTGTGCGAGGCGGCGGCGCTGCATCTGATGGGGG
>DATCBW010000269.1:0-2107 GCA_036511615.1 Verrucomicrobiia bacterium
TCCTTCAAAACGTAGGCCTTTGCTCCCAAATCCATCGCGGCGTTGAACATGTCTTCCTCACTATACATGGTCAGGATGATGGTTTTGACCGCCAACGCTTGTTGCCGGAGCGCCCGGATGGTTTCCAGGCCGTTCAGGTGCGGCATGTCTATGTCAATGATTGCAATGTCCGGTTTCAAGGTGGCAAACAGGCGCATGGCCTCCTCGCCATCGGCCGCTTCGCCGACAATTTTGAATCTTGAATTCCCGCTGATGACATCGCGCAGACCGCGGCGCAGGAGGGGATGGTCATCCACGATGAGCACTGACTGTTCGTGTTTCATGTCGGCTATCCAGCAACGGAATTTCAATGGTCAAATTTGTGCTTCCACTGGGTCGGGAATCAATGGTGAAAGTCCCGCCGAGAATGCGCACCCGCTCGGTGATGCCGCTGAGTCCGTAACCAAGACCACCCGAGTCAGAGAGCGGTTTTGCCGCATCGAAGCCACGGCCATTGTCCCGGATCGAGAGCGACACTGTCGTCGCCCGTTTCTTGATCACCACGGCCGCCTCCGTGGCGGCGGAATGTTTGACCACGTTCGTGACGGCTTCCTGCACTATCCGATAGACGTGAATTTCAGCATCCTTGTCAAACAGCCCGTCAATGTCCTCCACCCGCGTGGCGAATGAAATCGGGCTGTTCGCGGAGGCGCGGCTGATCGAGGCGCGAATCGCCTGCGTGAGGCCCAGCCGGTCCAACTGGTAAGGCCGCAAGCCGTGCGTAATCTGCCGCACCTCCTCGATGGCTTGCGAACTGGCGCCGGAAATTTCGTCCAGTCTTTGCCGCAGTCCTTGTTCGCCCGGCGGGAGTTGAATGGCCAGCAGCGCCTGATTTTTGATCGCCAGCAAAATTTGACCGAGACTGTCGTGCAGGTTGGCGGCGATGCGCCGCCGCTCGTCTTCGAGCCGTTCCAAAACCTGCCGTGAAAAGGCCATTTGCGCGGCGTGCTGCCGTTCCAAACGCCGTCGCAGCAGGTGAACCCAGAGCAACGTGATGGCGATCAGCGTCAACAGCGCCCCGACCAAAGTCGCCGCGCGTTCCCATGTCCACCACGGCGGACCGCTGATGACCGTCAAATCGCTTGGACTACGCATCAGGAGATTGAGGGGTGCCGGGTATTGCGTGCTGGCAGGTTTTTCGCCGGTCAGCGGCGAGGATGCTGTTTCGTTCTCACACACGCCCACAACTCGGACGCGGCTGCCGGGAGAAAGGTCCGGCAAATGTCCGTTGCCGGCGGCCAATGTGGCGACGAAGACGCGCTGTTGTTCCTGTAGTTCCAGCATCTGGCTGCTGCCATTTGTCTTCCGCGCCAGCAACGCGGCGCTGATCACGACCAAAGAGGCATTCTGCCCGGCCGAGAGCGCTTCACTCAAATCTAGGTTCTTCGGCTCGATCTGCTGGACGAACCTGGCTGGGCGCATCAACACATCCGTCAATGTCCGCGCCGAACCCTTCATCGTAGGGAAGCCAAGGACTTCGACTGTTTTGCCAATCTTCAAATCAGGTTGGCCGGAAGTCAGAACACGGATGCCGCCGGAGGCGTCCTGCAGAAAAAATGAACGGGCATCCCGATAAGTAATCTCGCCCGCCACTTTCACTCGATGTGCGCGGGAAGCCTCCGTCGCTTCAGTTGCCAAGTCGGAAATGGGAAGCGCGGTCGTTGCAAACGGCCTTTCCGGTGCCGGCTCTTCCAGGTCAACGTAATTTCGTGAAGGAATCAGCAGCAGCGGAGCACCAAGCAGGTCGGGCAACAAAACGCCGCGCACGCGCAGCTTTGCATCCACATAACGGGCCAGTTCGTCCGCCGGCGTCTGGCCAATCCAAAAATAGGCCGGTCTATCCTCGATCACGACGGAGAGCGTGCTGTTCGTGTTCACCGCATGCACCACGCCCTCCAGCTCGCACCATTTACCGGCTTGGTTTGCCGAAAGAGAAGACAGGGTTGAGTCAGAAATCGGCGCAGGCAAGGAATGCCATCCGATTTTGCTGATGACCAACGGAGCCAGCACGGGAAGATATTTGTCTGAATGCCAAGCGCCGCCCAATTCAACCCATTCTCCGACCTTC
>DATCBW010000270.1:0-8417 GCA_036511615.1 Verrucomicrobiia bacterium
ATTCTGAAAAGGCGGCGTTCAACTTGAACGCGATTGATTTTCTCGCGCGGCGCACGGCGATTTTCGGCATGACGCGCACGGGAAAATCCAACACCGTCAAGCAGCTTGTCTCCGTCATCATGCGCGCCAGCGCGGAATGTAAATTGAAGCTCGGCCAGATCATCTACGACCTCAACGGCGAATACGCCAACGCCAACTTGCAGGACAAAGGGTCCATCGCCGAGGTTTATCCCGACGAGACGATCCGTTATCGCATGATCCAGACGCCGGGTTTCCAGCCGATCCTGAATAATTTTTACACGCAGATTCCCGAAGGCCATCAGACACTGCGCGGATTGATTGAGCTGAATCGCGTCACGCGCTCGTCGGACATTGATGCGTTTCTGGCGATTGATTTTGTCGAGCCGCGCAAGGAAGATTTCGAGAACGAGACGAGTTACACGCATCAATTTATCCGTTATCAGCGCAAAATCGCCGCGTATCATGCGATGCTGGCGCGCGCGGGTTTCGAGCCGCCGCCGAATTTCAAGATCACCTTCGAGGCCGGCGCTAGCGCCCGCAACAAGGTCAACCCGATCATTGACCCGGCGAACGGTCTCACGCCGAACCAGGCGTTCGAGTGGTTCCAGCTTGCGCGGCAGATTCAAGACGAACTTGTCACCGGCACCGGCCAGAACTGGGTGGAGCCGGACACGAACGTCCTGATGAACATGCTGCTCCAGAAAAACGATCAGGGCGCCTACATTCCCGGCTACCGCGTGCTGCAGCCGTTCAAGGATTATCACGCACCCAACCGCACCACGGACGTGTGCGAGGGGATTTATCAGCACCTGCTCGCGGGAAAAATTGTCATCCTCGATTTGTCCGTCGGCGATCCCGAACAGCGCGAGCGCCTCGGCAAACGCATTGCGCGGCACATTCTCACGAGTTCGATGGCCGTGTTCAACAGCGGCCAGGTGCCGCCGAACATCGTCATTTACGTCGAGGAGGCGCACAACATCATCGGGCGGAACGAGCCGCTCACGGAAATCTGGCCGACCATCGCCAAGGAAGGCGCCAAGGCGCGGCTCGCGACCGTCTATGCCACGCAGGAAGTTTCCTCCATCCACCCGAACATTTTATCCAACACGGAAAACATCATTTGCGCGCACCTGAACAACGAGAACGAGATCAGCGAACTGGCGAAGTATTACGACTTCCGCGATTTCTCCAAAACCATCATCCGCGCGCAGGACGTGGGTTTTGGCCGGGTGAAGACGCTGTCCAATCCGTTCGTCATTCCTGTGCAGATTGACAAGTTTGACCCGGAAAAGGAACGGCAGCGGGCGGGAAAGTGAAACGGTTAGAAGGACGTGCAAATCAAATCTGCCAGCGCCGCAGGCGCGAAATCTTTGTTGTCTAATTGAACACAGATTCCCAGGCCCGTTAGGGCTGGCATATTTGTAGCAACCGAAATCGATGAATTTTCAAGCTCCGGTAGGAGCGGAATATGCCGCCCCGATGGGGCTTGAATTTGGGTTGAGTTGTGGTTTTACAACGATGCCGTGCCGACGGCGTTACGGAAGCGAAGTCGGATGGGTGATGGCCGGGTTGAAGGAAGAACGCTTCAACTAATTATCATATTTTTAATCAAACCGACTGGTTGGGCGCGAAGAAGTGATTCGTTGATTTTGTATTGCATCCTTTGGACTTGATCACAAAAGGCATCATGATAATTGGCCGTCCAAAAATATTTGGACCATACATTTAGATCATGCCGCTTTTCTTCTAAAAAGCGTTCGACTTGGTCTTTGTGAACTTTCAAAAGATCTTCATTCAAACATGGTCCAACTTTTGGTGGCGAATACTTTAACTCAATCAGCGCTGACAAATAATTCACGAAAAAAAAGCCATCGACATCTTTCATTAGGCGAGACGCAGATTGAATAAAATCAGTGCCATCCTTGTTGCTAAAACACCGGTCTAAAATCACACGAGGGTTCCTCGCGGATTTGGCTTCAAGTTCGTGGGCTTTGACAAGGCAATCTCCGAATACCATTCGTTCATCGCTGGCCAATGTGCCAATAGAAATACCACCCCGGACAAACAATCCTCTACATGCCATGCTCATCTGAAAATGCGCCAAGAGTGCGCAAAGATGATCCAATTCCACTTTGGCACCGGATGACCAGTATTCATAACCAATAACTAGGTTGTCCGTGAAAAACCTCAAGGTTGTCAGAATTTGTGGGTTTCGCGCGTGCATATCCTCCAACTCATCAGCTGCTGACTTCAAGGTTTCTTCAATTTCGTGAAGCAGTTTTCTCTCTCTTTTTTCGTTATAGGCGCGCTTTAACTCATCTTGGAAACCGAGAACATCCAAACTTGCGCACAGAGATGGTTTTAGGAAATTCTTCACGAATGGTTTGTTAGGTAAATTTTTTCACAATCTATTCGTCGTGGATTCCCTTCGGCGCGGTTGCGCTCTTGCGCAAATTATCTAGTCGTTTCTTCACTCCGACCTTGGGATTTGTTTGGATTGCAAACTCATAATACTCGATTGCCTGCGCTGTGTTTCCCCACGCCTCTAAAATCTCTCCTGTCGCTCGAAAAATTTCTGCATGACGTTCTGGATATTTCTCCGGGATTAGTCCGGCAGCCTTCGTAAGATTATCCAGAATTCTAGCACCGATTTTTTCTTCGACTTGTCTGCCACAAGCTTTCAACTCGGCAAGCGAGTCACTCAAGAGCGTAAAGCCATCGCGATTTTCCATCTGCAACTGCCGGTAAGCGGTTGCTTGTTCTGATTGATTAAGTTTTTCACAAATTTCAGCCGCCAAGCCGTATTTGTTTGAAAGTTGATTCCAATCGATTGGAATTCCTTTGGCAATCCATGATTCAAGGGACTTCAAATGTTGCTGACGATAAAGATTTGCCTTGTCAGATTCTTCAATTGAGTCGAGCACATCGACGAGCAATCCACAGGCAGTTGCCTGCTCATGCCTAACGTCGTCTTCGAATCCTAGCTCCAGTGCGCGTTCCAAAAGCATAATGATTTCTGGCGCAGATTCAGATGTAATCTCCTCAATTGAGTCCAAGCGTTCTCGGGCCAGATTTAACAGGGTTCTTGCGTTTGCCTGTTGCATGGCAATTTCCAGTTTTTGCTTCTGAACTTCAGGGCTGAAATAATCTGCCAATCTTTGGCGGAGGGCTGTGCCGAAATCTAAATCTAGATTGGTTGGTTCAACTTGCTCATTTTGAGAAATCAAGCCCAGCTTCTCTGCTTCGTTGCGAGGAATTGCATCAGCCTCCATTCCGCTATCAAGGTCGAAAGGCGGGAATGGCAAGCGAAAGAAGCTGATACGAGTCCATATTGGATCGTTTTTCAAAGCGATCATTTCATTTCTTGCGAAAATCTGCCCGCCACTGCTTTGCCATCTTTGCACCCAATCAACGGCTTCAGCGTGATGGTAACAGTCGGATAATTGCAACGCCGGATAAATGTCCAACTCATCAACGTTTTCCTGACCTTGCATCCAACGAAAATGGCCATGAGCCAATCTGCTTGCGGTCTCAATGCACAAGTTCAATCGTTCGTCATTAACTTGTTGGGTGATTTCAGCGAGCGCGTTCCTAACTTCGCAACGGGTGGTCGCCTGATTTGCGTTCCCCTCTACATATTTCAGAACAATTCCGAGAACCTTTTCCGCGCACACAGGATTTTCAGCCACCGACAGAAATTCATTGATGACAGTCCTGACAATCTGAACCTGTTCGGGTGACACATTCATTCAAACGCTAGTTTCTCTGGTCGAGCATGGCCTTGACCGGCAGGTCAGCCCTACCTTTGCCCGCTGATTTCTTTGCCATGTGGGTAGGTTAAGCGAGCGTTCGTTTGCGGTCAACCCGCGCCTCGGCGAAAAAATTCGCCCGCCGGCCGGCTGTGCCGGGTTGCCCGTGATTGCCGAACATTTTATGCGGCACGACGATAAGACTTGCGCCGGCCGGCTGCTTGTGAAACATTTCACAAACCATGGCACACATCAAATTGCACATTCCGGGGCCGGTCGAGGTCAGTGAAAAAACCTTCCAGGCGTTTCGCTCGCCCATGATCGGCCATCGCGGCCAGGGGTTCAAAGACCTCTACGCCAAAATCCAGCCGCAGCTCCAGCAACTGCTTTCCACGAAGCAACTGGTATATCTTTCCACCTCGTCCGCGTGGGGCGTCATGGAAGGCGCGATCCGCAATCTCGTGCAGAAAAAAGTCCTGAACTGCATGTGCGGCGCGTTCTCGGACAAATGGTTCGACGTTTCCAAAAAATGCGGCAAGCCGGCCGAGGCGTTGCAGGTCGAATGGGGTTCGCCCATCCGCGCCGAGGCGGTTGATAAAAAACTGGCGACCGGCGAATTCGACGCGCTCACGTTCATTCACAACGAAACTTCCACCGGCGTGATGAGTCCGCTCGCGGAAATCGCCGCGCTCAAGAAAAAATATCCCAACGTGATGTTCATCGTGGACGCGGTCAGTTCCATGAGCGCCGTGCCGATCAAATTTGACGAGCTGGGCATTGACGTTTTACTGGCCGGAACACAGAAGGCGTTTGCACTTCCGCCGGGACTCGCAGTTTTTGCTGCTTCGCACGCCGCGCTTGCGAAAGCGGCGACCATTAAAGATCGCGGTTACTATTTTGATTTCGTTGAGTTCCAGAAAAACGCCGAGCAAAGCATGACTCCGAGCACGCCGAGCATCGGGCACATTTACGCGTTGAGTTCCAAGCTGGACGAATTTTTTGCCGAAGGCCTGGAACATCGTTACGCGCGTCATAAGAAAACGAACCAGCTCACGCGCGACTGGGCCGCCAAGCATGGTTTCAATTTGTTTCCTGAAAAAGGTTTTGAATCCATCACGCTCACCTGCGTCAGCAACGGCGCGCGGCCCGGCGGCCGGACGGTGGACGTGGCCAAGCTGCAAAAACTCGTCAAAGACCAGGGATTCCTGATTGACGGCGGTTATGGAAAAATCAAAGGCACGACGTTCCGGCTCTCGAACATGGGTGATGAAACGGAAGCCACGATGAACCAGCTTTACGCCGCGCTGGACAAGGCGATGGCGCAAATCTAGGTTGCGGAACTTGTGAAATTCGCTGAATGTCTTGCACATGTCAGCGCCCATTGAAACCACTTCGCCGCCGCGCCACGGCTGGCTGCGGATCGTCGCCGTTGGACGCAATCCGCGCCTGACGCTCGTCCGCATTTTGGTGTTGGTGGCGGCGTGTTTCGTAGTTTTCAAGTTCATTTTGCTGCCGTTGCGTGTGAGCGGCATCAGCATGGAACCGACCTACCACGATCGTTCCATCAATTTCCTCAACCGGCTCGCCTATCTGACGCACGAACCGCAGCGCGGCGACGTCGTGAGCATCCGTTACGCCGGGCCGCACGTCACGTTGATGAAACGCATCGTCGGATTGCCTGGCGAAACGATTGAGTTTGTGAACGGGAAAATTTTCATCAACGGCGTGCCGCTTGCCGAACCCTACGAAAAAAATCCGTGCGACTGGAATCTGCCGCCGGAAAAGATCGGGCCGGATGAATACTATGTCGTCGGGGACAATCGCACCATGCCGCCGGACGACCACGTTCACGGCCGCGTGGAACGCAAACGAATCCTTGGGAAGGTTCTCCGATGAAACTTTTCTGGCGGCTGGTTTTTATCGCGGCAGTGATCGTGGTCGGAGCCTGGTTGTGGACCGTCTTTTTTCCCGCGCCGGAAAAAGTCATCCGGCATCGCCTTGAAAAACTCGCGGCGGATGCTTCGTTCACCAGTAAGCAGGGAAATTTTTCGCGCCTCGCCAGCGGTGAAAGCGTCGCCGGATTTTTTTCGACGAACATCGAGATCAACCTCAATGTTCCCGGCCACGAACAGGTGGCGTTCGCCAGCCGCACGGAAATCACGCAGTATGCGCTCGTCGCCCGCGAACGGCTGAAGTCGTTATCGGTGAAATTTCCCGACGTGAACGTCACGCTGGCCCCGGACAAAAAATCGGCGGTGGCGGACGTGACGGTGGATGCCGCAGTCTCCGGCCAGCGCGACGCCATTGTGCAGGAATTGAAAATCTCATTCCAAAAAACCCAAGGCGACTGGCTGATCACCCGGATCGAAACCGTGCGCACACTTGAATAAATGTCTTACGGGCATCGTTTGGCGGCAAGCCGCCGCTTGATTTTCCGGCTTGGCCTCGGCGCGCAAATGAATTCCAATTTGCCGTGACTTCAAACGCCCGCTACCAGCTTGTCCGCCTGAACAACGGCATTTGTTCCGTGCGTTCGCTCGCGGATGACGAGACGTTCCATCCGGTCATCGGGCCGGTTGCGGAGGCGGAGGCGCTTTACGTCAACCAGCTCCGGCTCCGCGAACGGCTTCAACATCATTCCGGTGAATTTGTGATTTGGGATGTCGGGCTTGGCGCGGCGGCGAATGCACTCACCGTTTTGCGTGCCACGCGGAACCTGGCCTGCAACCTCCGCCTCGTCAGTTTTGACCACACGCTGGAGCCGCTGGAATTCGGACTGAAACACGCCGCCGATCTTGGCTACTTTGGCGGCTATGAAAACCATTTGAAGGAATTCCTGCGCAAACACTGCGTAAAATTTCAGGACGGCGTCCAAACCGTGTATTGGGATTTTCAACCCGGTGATTTTCCGGCCTTGATTTCCAATTCAAAACCGCTTCCGCCGCCGCACGCCATCATATTCGACGCCTTTTCGCCCGCCAAAAATCCGGCCATGTGGACGCTGCCGCTGTTTTCCGATTTGTTCCACCGCCTCGATCCGCAGCGTCCCTGCACGCTCACAACGTATTCGCGCAGCACGATTCTCCGCGTGACTTTGCTGCTCGCCGGATTTTTTGCCGGCGTCGGCCACGCGACCGGGCTGAAGGAGGAGACGACGGTGGCCGCGAACACTCTGGCTTTGATCGCCGAACCGCTGAACGCGCGCTGGCTGGAGCGTGCGTTGCGTTCCCACAGCGCCGAGCCGTTGCGCGAACCGGCTTATTCGCGTGCGCCGTTGTCGCCGGCCACGGCGGAGAAGTTGCGACGGCATCCGCAGTTCAAAAACTTGTAAAATTGTGTTGATTTAATTTTGGAAGGGTTATAGAATTCGTTTTCAAGTAACGGAATTATATGCGCAAACTTCAACTACTTATCGCGGCGTTATTGTTTTTTGGAGGATTTTTTTCGTTATTGGCTCAAGGAAACAACGATGATGCCCAGGCTGCAGCAGGTTGTGCGGCCTGCGGAGGCACAATGATTTTTATTCTTATTTGCATTGTCGGTGTAATTGCACTCAATATTGCTCTGCTTGTGTGGGTTGCGCGAGACGCGAAGAGCCGTGGCATGGACAGTTCTGTGCTATGGATGTTTTTGGTGATGTTTACGGGACTTATTGGGTTGGTGATCTACTTTTTTTCAAGACCTAAAGGTAATTTGATTCAATGCACAAGCTGCAAAGGCAAACGGTTGGAAACCAGCGCCAAGTGTCCTCATTGCGGAAACGCCTAAAGACGCCTCAATTCTGGCTGGTGGTATTTGCCTTGTTGATACTTGCCGCCTTCAGCGATACCTGCAGGGCACCAGCCCGACAGATATGCGTTCCTGGTTATTGTGCGTTGGTTGATGGCTATCGCTGGATCAAGTCCGAGCTTGGAGTCCATCCTCGATGCCGGTTTTCTCCATCCTGTTCACAGTATTCCCAAGAGGCTGTTCGGCGTTTTGGCCTTTGGAAGGGGCTGGATCTCACTTTTCACAGACTGCGAAGATGTCGCACTGATGTCCCGCTCGGAACATATGACCCCGTTCCAGATGCGTTCTAATTATGGCACACTTTGCTAAATGTTCACCCGCAAACAACTTTGCTATTGTTTCTTGAACTCATCTTCGGTCTTTCCATAATTGGCGCATGAACGTCTTTGTCACCGGCGGCGCGGGCGGACTGAACGGTTTGATTGAGGGCATCATCTACCTGACCAAGAGCGACGAAGACTTTGTCGCCACCTATATCACCGGCAAAAGAGGCTGGTTCTAAAATCCACCGTTTGCCTGCCTGCCATCACGTTTTGGAATGTGCGGCGGTGACAGGGTAAAATCAGAAGCTTGTGAAAAATGTCTTTGGCAGGGTGCGACTCTGCTTTTTTTGCTGACCGTGGCCGGCTGCGCGTCTTCAGCCGCGATCAAGCAGGTCAGCCCGATTTCGACCAGCGTGCCCGTCTCGGTTGATTTTGCCCTGGTGGAAACTTCCACCGCCCTGGACGGTTTGGAACCGAAACTCATCTGCTCAATGGCATGGTCATTTCCGGCCTGCGGGGAAGAGAAGTGTTAGTGATGTGGACGGGAATCCGGCGGCAGCCGGTTCAGGTGGTGGAATAAAAGTCACAATCAAAA
>DATCBW010000271.1:0-22825 GCA_036511615.1 Verrucomicrobiia bacterium
GCCCGTTCACCAGTCCATGCGCGCCGTTTCGCACATTATCTGGGAGACGTGCAAAACGTATCTGTGGCAGCAGGGGAAATTTCTCCTCGCGCTCTGGATTCTCATCGCCGTCTGCATGGTCTATTATTTCTGGGAATTGCAGGGCAAGGCCGCCGGCGCGGTGCTGGTGATCCTGGCCAGCTCCATTTTCGGAATCCTCGGCAGCTACGGCGTCGCGTGGTTCGGCATCCGCATCAACACCACCGCCAACTCGCGCGCCGCGTTCGCCTCGCTCAAGGGCAACCCGCTGAAAACCCTGTTCATCCCGTTGCAGGCCGGCATGAGCATCGGCCTCCTGCTCGTCTGCGTGGAACTGACCTGCATGATTTGCATTCTTCTTTTCATTCCGCCAAAACTGGCCGGGCCGTGCTTCATCGGCTTTGCGATTGGCGAATCGCTCGGCGCGTCCGTGCTGCGCATCGGCGGCGGCATCTTCACCAAGATCGCCGACATTGGCAGCGACCTGATGAAAATCGTTTTCAACCTGCCCGAAGACGACCCGAAAAATCCCGGCGTCATCGCCGACTGCACCGGCGACAACGCCGGCGATTCCGTCGGCCCGACCGCCGACGGTTTTGAAACCTACGGCGTTACCAGCGTGGCGCTGATCGCGTTTTTGTCCCTGTCGCTCGTCGCTTCGCCAGTTCTCTGCGGCAAGCTCATCCTCTGGCTATTTGCGATCCAGTCGCTCATGGTTATCGCGTCGCTCGGCTCGTTCTATTTTAACATGGCCGTCGCCAACGTCCGTTACGGCGGCAAAAAAGATTTCAACTGGGAGGCGCCGCTGACGGATTTGGTCTGGATCACCAGCATCGTTTCCATTCTCGTCTGTTTCGCCGCGAGCAAATTTTTGCTCGGCGATTTTTCAATTCCTATGCAAATCAATGGCGTTCTCACTGACGTGCCGCTGCCACATCTTTGGAGGGTTCTCTCCGCGATCATCGCCTGCGGCACTTTGGCCAGCGCGCTCATCATGGAATTCACGAAAATTTTCGTCAGCACCAGCTCGCGCCATGTCCGCGAAGTCACCAGTTCCTCCGATCACGGCGGCGCGTCGCTGAACATTTTGTCCGGCTTCGTCACCGGCAATTTCTCCGCGTTCTGGATGGGACTCGTCATCCTCGCGTTGATGTTCGTCGCATATGTGTTTTCGCAACAGCTCGATTTTCTCGCGCTGATGCCCGCGCAATTCAAATTCGCCGCGCCGATCTTCGCCTTCGGCCTCGTCGCGTTCGGTTTTCTGGCGATGGCGCCGGTGACCATCGCCGTGGACAGCTTCGGCCCCGTCACGGACAACGCGCAGTCCGTCTATGAATTAAGCCGCATCGAATCGCAGCCGGACATCGGCGCGGAAATCGAAAAAGAGTTCGGCTTCAAACCGAATTTCGCCGACGCCAAACTGGAATTGGAAAAGGGCGACGGCGCGGGCAACACTTTCAAGGCGACGGCAAAACCGGTTTTGATCGGCACCGCCGTCGTCGGCGCGACCACGATGATTTTCGGCATCATCATGCTGCTCGAAAATGTTTTCGGAAACGCCATCGCGCACTTGAGCCTCGTGCAGCCGCAGATCATTTTCGGCCTGCTCATGGGCGGCGCGGTCATTTATTGGTTCACCGGCGCGAGCACGCAGGCCGTCGTCGCCGGCGCTTACAGCGCGGTCGTCTTCATCAAGAAAAACATCAAGCTTGACGAGCATTCCGCGTCCATCGAGGACAGCAAGCGCGTCGTCGAAATCTGCACCGTCTATGCGCAGCGCGGCCTCGTCAACATCTTCATCGTGGTGTTCGCCTTCGCGCTCGGCCTGCCGTTTTTCAACCCGTATTTTTTCATCGGCTACCTCGTGGGCATCGCGTTCTTCGGACTGTTCCAGGCGATTTTCATGGCGAACGCCGGCGGCGCGTGGGACAACGCCAAAAAAATCGTCGAGGTGGATTTGAAGATGAAAGGCACGCCGCTCCATGCCGCGACCGTCGTCGGCGACACCGTCGGCGATCCGTTCAAGGACACGTCCTCCGTGGCGATGAACCCGATCATCAAGTTCACCACGCTTTTCGGCCTGCTCGCCGTGGAGATCGCCGTGGAGATGACGCTGAAATTTCAGGAGCGCCTGCAGCTCGATCCCAACGCCGTGAATTGGAATCCGTGGATCGGCGGGGTCTGCTTCCTCGTCGCGCTGGTGTTCGTCTATCGCTCGTTCTATTGCATGAGGATTCCCGCCGAGCCGTCGGAAAAATCCTGAACCCCGCGCGGCGGGCACAAATGGCTTTCAAATAAAACTCGAAAGTCGCGGCGCAAAAACACAGATTGGAGGCGTGTCCGTCATCCAACGCTCCATCCAGGTCGGCTGGCAACTGCGCGTCTTCTTCACCGAGGACGTTTTCGCGCCGGAAAATCCCGTCCTGAAAGACGCGCTCGCCGACGTCGCGCCGCGAAAGGTTCTCGTCGTGCTGGAAGATTCCCTCTCGCAGGCGCTGCCGGAACTCGAACGCCGGATTGAAAATTATTTTTCCGTGCACGCCGCCAGTCTGAAGCTCGTCCGTCCGCCGCTGTTTGTCTGCGGCAGCGAGACCGCCAAGAATTCCCCGACCATCATCAGCGAAATCCAGTCGCACGTCGCCCGGCATCACATTGACCGGCATTCGTATCTCATCGCCGTCGGCGGCGGCGCGCTGCTGGATGTCGCCGGGTTCGCCGCCGCCACCGCGCACCGCGGGGTGCGCCACGTCCGCATTCCCACGACAACCCTGTCGCAGGCCGACTCCGGCGTTGGCGTGAAGAACGGGTTGAACGCCTTCGGCAAAAAGAATTTCATCGGCACGTTCGCTCCGCCATTCGCCGTCGTCAACGACTTCAATCTGCTGGTCACGCTGGAGCCGCACGACAAGCGCGGCGGCTACGTCGAGGCCGTGAAGGTTGCCTGCATCCGCGACGCGGAATTTTTCGGGGAAATGGAGCGAGACGCGGAAAAGCTCGCCGCGTTCGACCCGGACGCGATGAAGCATCTGATCCGCCGTTGCGCCGAATTGCATCTCGACCATATCGCCACCAGCGGCGACCCGTTCGAGATGGGTTCCGCGCGTCCGCTCGATTTCGGCCACTGGGCCGCGCACAAGCTGGAGCAGCTTTCGCGCTTCCGAATTTCCCACGGCGACGCCGTCGCCATCGGCATCGCGCTCGACGTGATTTACTCGCGCAACCTCGGTCTGCTCGACGCCCCGTCCGCCGCACGGATCCTGAACCTGCTGAAAAAGCTTGGCTTCAAATTGTTCGCCGATGAACTGCTGAACGCCGACGCCAACAACCAGTTGCTGGTGCTTGCCGGCCTGGAAGAATTTCGCGAACACCTCGGCGGTGAACTGACCATCACCCTGCTCAAGGAAATCGGACGCGGCGTGGAAGTGCATGAAATGAACCAGCCGAAAATCATCGAGGCGATTCACGAACTGCGCGGACGCGGAAAATGAACCGGCTCGCCGTCATCAACGTCGTCGGCCTCACCGAACCGCTCATTGGCGAACACACGCCGCGCATCGCGGAATTCCGCAAACGCGGCGCGCTCGCGCAAATCGCGCCCGCCTTTCCAGCCGTCACCTGCACCGCGCAGTCGAATTATCTCACCGGCAAATTGCCTTCGGAACATGGCGTCGTCGGAAATGGCTGGTTCAACCGCGAACTCGCCGAAGTCCAGTTTTGGAAACAGTCGAACCACATTGTTCACGGCAATAAGATCTGGGACGAACTTCGAAAACAACCGGCAACCGGCAACCGGCAACCGGCAATCACAGTCGCCAATTGCTTCTGGTGGTTCAACATGTATTCCAGCGTGGATTATTCGTTGACGCCGCGCCCGATTTACCGCGCCGATGGCGGCAAAATTTTCGACGTTTATTCCTGGCCCTATTCCATCCGCGAAGAAATCAAAAAGGATTTGGGCGAATTTCCGTTCTTCGGCTTTTGGGGCCCGGCGGCGGGAATTGACTCACCGCAAGGCAACGCTGATTGTGCCTCGCGTTGGATTGCGGAGTCTGCGAAGTGGATTGAAAACAAATTCTCGCCGACGTTGAACTTGGTCTATCTGCCGCACTTGGATTACAATTTGCAGCGGCATGGTCCGTTTATTGTAGGAGACGAGGTAACGAGTCTCAAAACAAAGTCAGAGCCTCCTCACGTCGGCTCCTACAAAATCAATCCGAAAATTCATCGCGACCTGCAGGAGATTGACGCCATCGTCGGCGACCTGCTTGATTTTTTTGGCCGGCGCGGCGTGCAGGTGGTTCTGCTTTCCGAATACGGCATCACGAACGTGGACACGCCCGTGCATCTCAACCGCATTTTCCGTCGGCAAGGCTGGCTGACGGTGAAAGACGAACTTGGCCTGGAAATCCTCGACGCCGGTGCCAGCAAAGTTTTTGCCGTCGCCGACCATCAAGTCGCGCATATTTATTTGAACGATGTGACGTTGGAAAAATCCGTGCGCGACGTTCTGGAAAAAACTGCCGGCGTGGAAAAGATTCTTGGGCCGATGGAGAAAACCACGGCAGGCATTGACCATCCACGCGCGGGCGATTTGATTGTCGTCGCTGCCAAGAATGCTTGGTTCACCTATTATTACTGGCTTGACGACGCGCACGCGCCGGATTTTGCGCGGACGGTGGACATCCACCGCAAGCCGGGCTACGACCCGGTGGAATTGTTTCTCGACCCGAAAATTCCGCTGCCGAAATTGAAAATCGCGTGGCGGCTGCTGCAAAAGAAACTCGGCTTCCGCATATTGATGGACGTGATTCCGCTGGACGCGACGCTGGTGAAAGGCTCGCACGGACGGCGACCGGCGGACACGCAAGACTGGCCGGTGTTCATCACGCAGCAGCCGGAAATTTTGGGCGCAAAGGAGATCGAATCAACGGACGTTCATGAAATTTTGCTCCGGCATTTTCAATGCGCCGTCGGTTGATGTCATATTTTTGTTTCCGCCAAAGCGAGCAGCCGGTCAAACTGCGCCTTGCTCACCGGCATGACCGAAAGGCGCGACTGTTTTACCAGCGTCATGTCTTTCAAAATTTTGTCGGCCTTGATGGTTTCGAGCGAGACGGGATTTTTCAACGGCTTCACCGGCTCCAAATCCACGCACGACCAGTCGCCTTCGTCGGCGGTCGCGTCGGGATACGCTTCCTTCGCCACGCGCGCGAGGCCGACGACCTGCTTGTCGCTCACACTGTGGTAAAAGCAGACGAGGTCGCCCTTCTTCATCGCGCGCAGGTTGAGCCGCGCCGCGAAATTGCGGACGCCGGTCCACGCGGTTCGGCCGTCCTTCAACAATTGCGACCACGAATACGCTTCGGGTTCCGATTTTACGAGCCAGCAGTTCATGCCAAAACTTTAGCCACAGATGAACACAGATGAAACACAGATTTTTTATCCAGGGCTGATTTTATCTGTGTCCATCTGTGCCCATCTGTGGCTAGAATAACCTTGTGGACATTGCAGAAAATCTGAATTCAATCCGGCAGCGCATCGCCGCCGCGTGCGCGCTGGCAGAGCGCGCGGACAATTCCGTGACGCTGCTGGCGGTTTCCAAGACGCATCCGCCGGAAACGATCCGCGCGGCGGTGGACTGCGGACAGTTGCTGTTCGGCGAAAATAAAATTCAGGAAGCGAAGGCGAAAATCCCGCTGTGTCCCGGCCGGGCGCGCTGGCAGTTCATCGGCCACCTGCAATCGAACAAGGTTCGCGACGCGGTGGAATTGTTTGAGATGATTCAAGGCGTGGACAGCCTGAATCTCGCGAGGGAAATTTCCAAACGCGTGGAGCAGGTGGCGAGAACCATGCCGATTTTGCTGGAGGTGAATGTCGCGGGCGAGGCGAGCAAGTTTGGCTATCAGCCGGAGCAGTTGCTGGCGGAATTGAATGAGTTGAACGCCCTGCCGCGAATTGAAATTCACGGACTGATGGCGATTCCGCCGTTTTCGCCGGTGCCGGAAAAGTCGCGTCCGTATTTCCGGCGGCTGGGCGAATTAAAAAGCGAGTGCGAAAAAATTCTCGGCGTTCCGCTGCCGCATTTGAACATGGGCATGAGCGGCGATTTTGAAGTGGCGATTGAGGAAGGCGCGACGCTGGTGCGCATCGGCACGGCGCTGTTTGGCGAGCGGCAAAAAATCGGCCGCGCGCAGGCGGACTGAATTTCATCGCAATTTCGCCGATATGATTTAGGTTGGAGCCATGACCGTGGACACATTCAAGCGCGAGATCGGCGAGGCGGTGAAAACCTTTGACCGCTATGTCGTCTGTCTACAGAAGACGCCGGACGAGTTCGAGGCGTCGCTGACTTCGCTGCTGCAAAAGGCGATCAAGGCTTACGAAACCCGCGCGCCGGGAATGCGCCACGGCATCGCGCTGGACAAGGAAGTCACGGTCATCCTGAGCCAGAGCGACGATGTCCGGCCATTGTGCGGGATTTATTTCAACCTCCACTCGCCCTACAAGAAACACCCGCTCCCCAAGACGGTGCAGCCGCTCGCGGAAAAATCGCCCAAGCAAAGCGGTTGAGCCTGCTAATTTGGTTGAAATAACGGGCAGTGAACGCGACCGGTTCGCCGCCGATGTCCGGGCGTAATAGTCAACAAAAAACAAAAAACTACTTGTGGGCACCAGCGGCGACTTGGCGCGATTACGAAACCACCGAGGCCAGCGCCGAGGCTTGGATCAATGTCGCCATGATACGAATTCCACTCCGCCGACTGGCTTGATTCCTCATCCTTCATGAATTGTCAGACGCGCTCTCGGACGCAATTCATGATTTACGATGGGTTCCAGCGCGCGGGCGAGCGTCAAAACGTCTTCCGATGAATGTGCGGCGGTCAACGTGATCCGCAGCCGCGCCGCGCCGCGCGCGACCGTGGGGTAGCGGACGGCGGGAACAAAAATGTTTTGCTCGCGCAGTTTTGCTGCGGCAGCGACGGCTTTCTTTTCGTCGCCAAGAATCAAAGGGATGATGGCGGCCAGCGCAGGACAGGCGTCGCGCCTGTCTGAAATGTTCAGGAAGTTAGAGACAGGCGCGACGCCTGTCCTGCATTGCTTGACGCGCTCCCGTAATTTCTCGCGCAACTTGTCTCCTTCGTCTGACTGTGCGATTTGAATTGCCGCAGTTGCGGCGGCAGCGGCGGCGGGAACAGGCGCGGTTGAAAAAATAAAACTGCGGGCGCGGTTCACGAGAAAATCAATCAGCGCGCGGCTGCCGCAGATGCAGCCTCCGCTCGCGCCGAGCGCCTTGCCGAGCGTGCCCATTTGAATTTCAATTTGATGGCCGACGCCAAGTTCGTCGGCAAGGCCGCGTCCGTTTTGGCCGATGATACCCGTGGCGTGCGCCTCGTCCACCATCAGCCAGGCACCGTATTTTTCCTTGAGCGCGACGATTTCGCGCAGCGGCGCGTGGTCGCCGTCCATGGAAAAGACCGATTCAGAAACGACGAGCGTATGCGGCGCGTTCTGGACTTTGGACTTTGGACTTTGGACTTCATTCGCCCATTTCAATTTGTCTTCCAAGTCGTTCAAATCGTTGTGCGCAAAGACGCGGAGTTTTGCGCTGGAAAGTTTCGCGGCGTCCACGATGCAGGCGTGGACGAGCTTGTCCAAAATAATCACGTCGTCCTTGCCGAGCAGCGCGCAAATGGTTCCCATCGCGGCGGCCCAGCCCGTGGAAAAAGTCAGCGCCGCTTCGGTCTTTTTGAAGGCGGCAAGCGATGCTTCCAGTTCGTGAAATGGCGCCAGCGAGCCGCTAATCAAACGCGCTGCGCCCGCGCCTGCGCCAAATTTTTCCACGGCCTTGATGGCGGCTTCTTTCAGGGCTGGATGGCTGGCAAGACCAAGATAATCGTTGGATGAAAAATTGAGAAAAGTCTTGCCGCCGATTTCAATGCGCGGGCCTTGGGCGGAATCCACGCGGCGCAGTTCGCGGAACAAATTTTGTCCGCGCAACGATTCGAGGCTTTCGTTCAATGTCTCGTCAAATGAAGGCACGCAGTGAATTTACGATTTACGATTTACGATTTACGAGCAAAAAGGCGTCGGCCAGGCGTCGCGCCTGTCTCTGACATTTCTGAAAAATTGATTTGAGACCGGCGCGACGCCTGGCCTACGCGGGCGAAATGGCCCAGCGGCCTTCGATCATGCTGGCGGCGACGTTGCCGGAGTGTTCCAGCACCGCTTCGTGAGCGCGGGAAAGTTTTCCGGCGAACGGAATTGCGATTACATCGGCAAAGGCATTTTTTGAAAGTTCGCCAATTTTTCCGGCGAGACCGAGGGCGCGGGCGCTGTTGACCGTGGCCATCTGCAAAATTTCCTGGGATGAAACGGTTTTGTCCGCGTCAGCAAACTGGCGCATGTCGGCGAACAGGTTGAGTTCGGGTTTTTGTTTTCCGGTTTTGCGCACGGTGGCGAGGCTGTCGGTGCCGAGACAAAGATTGACGCCGGCCTTGGCCAGGCGGGCGCGCTCAAACGGTGCGTGCCGGAAATAGTCGTGGCTGCGCGGGCAGTGGACGACGTGGGTTTTATTTTTGGCGAGCAATGTGGCGTCGCCGCGCGCGAGGTAATTGACGTGAATGGCGAGGACATTTTCACCGAGCAGCTTGTGGCGCGCGAAATGCGCGACCGGCGAGCCGTGGCCGCAGTCGGAATTGTCGCGCTGGTTGCGCACCAGCCAGTCGTGCATTTTGCCGCGCGCGTGCAGGAACATTTCGAATTCCTCCGCCGATTCGGCGATGTGCGTGCTGACGCGCCATTTTCTTTTGCGCGCGGCGGCGGCGGCGAGTTTCAACAGTTCGGGCAGGGTGGAATAGGGCGCGTGCGGCGACAGCAGGGCACGGTTGCGCGGATGCTTGAGCGAATCAATTTTGTTCACGGCCTCGCGGAGAATTTCCTTCGGGGTGCGGCGCGATTTGATGCCGGTCATTTCCAGAAACGAAAAGACGCGCAACGGTGTGGCGTGCCAGACTTCGGGCAGCAGGTCGGGCATGGCCTCGATGTCGGCAACGGTGGTGGTGCCAGTGTTCAAAAGCTGCCCGGCGCCGTTGAGCCAGGAGCGGGCGTAGTCGGAAAATCCCCAGCCGGATTTCGCGGACAGCATCTGGCCGATCCAGTCGGTGAAAGTTTTGGGCGGCGGCAACTGCCCGGCCATGTCGGTGTAGTCGAGATGACAATGCGCGTTGACGAGGCCGGGGAGCAGGATGACTTCGCCGAGGTCGCAAATTTTTTCACCAAGTTGCGGCCGCAGCTCGCGAAACGGCGCGACGGCGAGGATTTTTTTTCCGGCGATGACAATGGCACCGTCTTCAATCGGCGGCGCGGTGATGGGCAGGACGGTGTTTGCCCGCAGGATCATGCCTCGTCGGCTTCCTGGCGGGTGCGCTTGGTGCGCGCGCCCATTTTGTGCTTCACCGCCTTGCGCTTGTTGTGGCGTTTGCGGATCTGCTGCTCGATCTTTTTGGCCACGCGGTCAATCGCGGCATACAAGTCGCTTTCGCGGTCCACGGCGAAAAGATCGGGGCCGCGCATGGTGAGGCGCATGGAGCAACTGAACTGTTTTTCCGGCACGCGGGTGTTGTCGTGTTCCAGCGTGACGCGTGCGTCAACCGTCCAGCGGTCGAAATGATCGAGCTTGTCGAGCCGGGCCAGGACGTGGTCTTCGATGGCCTTGGTCAGCGTCACATTGTGCGTGGAAAGAATCAACTTCATGTAAAAAAGATGCAGCGGTTGCGGGAGAAAATCCAGTTTTTCCTTCTACCAATATCGGCAAAGCGGGATTCATGCCAAATCTTGGCTTGTAGTCCGGCTGATTTGATTTAAGCTGGAATCGTAATGGCATTCGGACTGCAACTGTCACAACGTCTATCGCAATCGCTGGTGCTGGCCCCGCAGCTCCAGCAGTCGCTGGCGTTGCTCCAGGCGCCCACGCTCGAACTCAAGGCGCTGGTCGAGCAGGAGCTGCAGCAGAACCCCGTGCTGGAGGAAATTGACGAGCGCGACAAATCCCCCGCTGATGAAAGCGAAGCGCCCGCCACGTCCGACCTCGCCGAACCGCCGGAGGACGTGCAATTTGATTCCACCTCCGAAAAAACCGCCGCCGAGCCGGTGGATGATTTCCAGGTCGAGTTCGACAAGCTGGTCCAGTTGGATCAGGACTGGCGCGACCATTTTTCGCAACCAAGTTCATCCATTCGTGCGACCACCGAGGACGAGGAAAAACGCCAGTTCATGTTTGATTCACTCACGGCGGAGACCTCGCTGGCGGAACATCTCGTCGAGCAGGTGCGCGACACCGACTTGAACGATGAGGAGCAGGGCATCGCCGAGCTGCTGATCGGCAACATTGACGAATACGGCTATTTGAACGCGACGCTGGAGGAGCTTTGCGTTTCGACCAGCCTGACGCCGGAGAAAATTTCCGAAGTGCTGAAGATCGTTCAAGGCTTTGAACCCGTCGGCGTCGGCGCGCGGGATTTGCGCGAATGTCTCCTGCTCCAGCTTGAACGCGCCGGCCAGCAGGAAACCCTCGAGTATCGCATCGTCCGTGACTACATGGACGCGCTCGGCAAGCGGCGCATTCCCGAAATCGCGCGCGGCACCAGCCAGTCCGTGGACGACGTTCAGGAGGCGCTCGCCCGCATCAGCCAGCTTCAGCCGCGGCCCGGACGCGCCTTTATGACGGCGGTCGAGCAATACGTCGCACCGGAAGTTTTCGTCCAGAAAAACGAGGATGATTTCACCGTCACCACCAACGACGAGCAGATTCCGCATCTGCGGATCAGCAACGTCTATAAAGATTTGATGTCCGCCGGCGAAAACAACGCGGAGGTGAAAAATTACATCCGCGAAAAAATCCGCGCCGGCAAGTTTCTCATTAAAAGCCTGCAGCAACGGCAGACGACCATCGCGAACATTGGCCGGGAAATTGTGAAACGCCAGCGCGAGTTCATGGAAAAAGGCGTCGCGTTCCTCAAGCCGATGACGATGGCGCAGGTCGCCGAGGTTGTCGGCGTTCACGAGACGACCGTGAGCCGCGCCGTTTCCGGCAAATACATCGAGACGCCGCAGGGCGTGTTTGAGATGAAATATTTTTTCACCGCCGGCCTGCAAAGCACCAGCAGCGGCGACGGCATTTCCAACACCAGCGTCAAGGACATGATCGCCGAGATTTTCAAGGCAGAAGATACCTCCAAGCCGTTGTCCGACCAGGAAGTCGTGAAGATGCTCGGCGAAAAAGGCATCACCATCGCCCGCCGCACCGTGGCCAAATACCGCGACGAACTGAACATCCTGCCTTCGAATCTGCGGAAGGTTTATTAAAAATCTTCTGCCGCCGCCAACCACGGTGAATCATTTGTCACCTTCTGGCGTTGACGTCCCGTCAAAGTTTCATGCTTGCGAAAATTCCCTTATGGATTGTCACCGGCCTTCGGAAAGGTCGGTTCGACGTATTTTTCGCGGGTGACTTCCGCAATGACCGTGTGCATCCAGCCCTCATTGCGTTCCTGGATGTAGTTCAACTGCCATTTTTTCCAGCCGAGCCGTTCGCTTTCGGCTTTGGCAATGGCCGTCGCCGCCTGCTTTATGTTGGTGATGCGTTCGGCTCCGCTGGAAGGCGTGCCCTGATGAACGGTGAACCTGAAATGATCCGCGTCCTCATTCTGGATGTAATAAATGGGTTTGGTCGGCAGGTTTTCGCCAAAATCGTCATTGAAGGAATGTTCTTTTGGCGTGGCACAACCACTGATTAAAACCGCGACCGCCGCGTTGATGGACAGCAGCCACGGTGTCCGGCAAAGTCGGATTGATTTTTTCATAAACTGTTTGCCTTTCTTTTTTGGTGATGATGTCTGATCGGTAATGATGCGACGAGCGACGGCCATCGGCGGCCCGGCTCCGAACGCAAGGATGGCCTCCAAAATTTAGATTTCAACTGAAAATTGAAGTTACCTGGCCGCTGGACGGGAGGCTGCTGCGGCAGCATTTGCGCGCCAAACAATTCCCCGCTCGCCACGCGGCGCGGACTTGGTTATTCTGCCGCCATGAAGGAGTTGTCCAAACCGGAAGTCATCCTGACGCATGAAAGCGACCTCGACGGATTCGTCTCCGGCGCGCTGCTGCAACGGCTGGCCAAAAAGCTTTTCGACGCGGAGATTCCGCTGGAGGCCTACCATTACAATTACTGGAAGCAGCGCGATCTGCGCGAGAAAGCCGGGTGGGTGGCGGACTTCACTTTCGAGCTGCGGCTCGACAAGCCGGGCTGGACCATCATTGACCATCACGCCACCGAGGCGCAGTCGAAAAACGCGGTGCTCATCCACGACACTTCAAAATCCGCCGGACTCCTCTGCTACGAACTTTGCCGCGAACACGGCCTCGACTCGCCCGCACTGGAACGGTTGGTGCATTTGAACAACGTCGCGGATTTGTTTCTGGAGGACGACGCGGATTTTGCGCTGGCGTGCGATTATGCGAACCTCGTGAAAGTTTATCAGTTCTGGAATTTGCACACGCTCATCGGCAACGAGATTGAAAAACTGCTGGATCATCCGCTGCTCGAAGTCATGGCCGTCAAGCGGCGCGTGGAGGATCCGATCGGCTTTGAATGGAGCCGGCAGTTTGTGACGGAGCTTTCGCCGACTGTCGGTTACGTGGAAACCGTCATCGGCAACACGAACCTCATCGTGCATCAACTGCTCGAACGGCGCGCGGTGGAATTTCCCGTGCTGGTGACGCTGTTCAAGCGGGCGAACAACCTGGTCATCGCCAGCTTCCGCAGCCGCAACGGCGAGGCGCTCAAGGTGGCGGAAAAATTCCAGGGCGGCGGCCACGGCAACGCGGCGGGCGCGATCATGCCCAAGTCCATCCGCAACATTCCCGACGCGGTGGAATACATCCGCCTGATTTTGCAGCCAAAAGCCGGCGCGCCGTTGAACAGCATGGAAAGCTTGTTCGCGGGGCTGGAGGCGGTGAAGAAATAAAATCTTTTGAAAAGAATAATGGTTCAAATTCCAAATCATCATGCGAACTTTTGACCCTTGGGTTGGCAATCGCTATGCAACTGAGGGCATCGGCGGTAAGCGCCTCCTTATTTTAGGCGAGTCTCATCACGGCGGCGAGACCTGCAACTACTCAACATTCACCAGTCAGGTGATTCGGGACGAGGCAGTTGGTGAAAAGAGCCACAAACGCCGAAATTTTTTTGGCCGTGCTCATCGCCTTATTGTTGGCGGACGCGGTGGATTCTCCTATGCAAAGAGAGAAGATTTTTGGAGTCGAGTAGCTTTCTACAATTTTATTCAATCTGCACTCGATAACCCGCGCGACCGCCCTACTAATGAGATGTGGCAAACAGCACGTGAGCCATTTCTCGATACTCTTCGCGAGCTTGCTCCAAGGTTCATGCTCGTGCTCGATATAGAGCTTTGCCGAAATCTTCCACCCCTGCCGGACGGCATCTGCGTTTGCCCAATTCAGCATCCTTCATCTGTCGGCTTTAGTTATGACAAGTGGCAGCCCAAAGTCCTTTCTATGATCGCCGCAAATAGCTAAATAGTCAGCAAAAGATAGTTTCAATTTTTCCCCATTGCCCGACTGCGCGGCTGACGTTTAAGATGGCGCACGTTTATGTCTGATTTCATCCGCGCCGACGGTCGTTCGGCCAGCCAGCTCCGACCGTTGCGTTTTCAAAACCACATCGCGCCTTACGCCGCCGGCTCGACGCTCATCGAATGGGGCAGCACGCGCGTCATCTGCGGCGTCACCATTGAGGAAACCGTCCCGCGCTGGATGAAGGAACAAAAAGTCGCAGGCGGCTGGATCACCGCCGAATACTCGATGCTCCCCTATTCCACGTTGGAACGCAAACCGCGCGATATCACGAAGGGCAAACTCGACGGACGCTCCTCGGAAATCCAGCGGCTCATCGGCCGCGCCATGCGCGCCGCGCTCAATTTGGAAAAAATCGGCGCGCGGACCATTTGCGTGGACTGCGATGTTTTGCAGGCCGACGGCGGCACGCGGACGGCGGCCATCACCGGCGCGTTTGTCGCACTCTCGCTCGCGGTGAAAAAATTGCTGGACGCAAAAAAAATTTCCGAAAATCCGCTGCTTCATTCCGTCGCCGCCGTCAGCGTCGGCGTCGTGAACGGACGGGCATTGCTGGATTTGTGCTACACCGAGGACGTGGCCGCGTCGGTGGACATGAACCTGGTGATGAATTCCGGCGGCGAATTCATCGAACTGCAAGGCACGGGCGAGGAGGCGACGTTCAGCGAAACGCAGCTCGCCGAACTGCTCGCGCTGGGCAAGTCCGGCATCCGCGAACTGCTCGCCGCGCAGCAAGCCGCCGTCGCGCAGGGCTGATTTTCCCATGGCTGTCCTCAAAAAAACGCGGCGCGAAACGCCAATGCCGACCGCCACGCGCCTCCTGCTGATCCGCCACGGCGAAGTCGAGGCGCGCTACCAGAAAAAGTTCGGCGGCTGGGTTGACATGAACCTTTCGCCGAACGGAAAACGCCAGGCGAAAATCCTCGCCGATTATCTGCACGGCAAAACAATTGACGCGATTTACGCCAGCCCGATGAAGCGCGTCCAGCAGACGCTCGCGCCGATGCTGGAAAACACTTCGCACACGCAAGTTATTTTGCCCGGCCTGCGAGAAATTGATTTTGGCGACTGGACCAGCCTCGGCTGGCGGGAGGTCGAGACGCAATTCGGTTTTCAATCGCACGAGTGGCTCGATGAAATTCACCATCGTGGCGTGCCGGGCGGCGAGAGCGGAAAAGTTTTTCGCAAGCGGGTCGAGCCTTGCCTGCGCGAAATCATCGCCGCTCATCGCGGACAAAACGTCGCGGTGTTCTGCCACGGCGGCGTCATCCGCATGATGCTCGCCATTTTGCTCAAGCTGCCGCTGCCCAAGACGAACCATTTCGACATCGAATACGCCAGCATCACGCAGGTCGCGCTGCATCCGCACATGGCGGAAATCGAGCTGCTGAATTTCACGCCGTGGCGCGATTTGGTGGGTTAGCGAATCCTCCTCGTCGTCATCCGCATGCTCGTCCTCAATTGAGGATGAGGATGACGATGAGAATGAATTTATGAGAATGCGCAAGCCGCTCTGGAAAATTGCCGTGGCAACTTTGCCCGAAGCCGAGGACGCTGTGGCGGAATTGCTGGGTTCACTGTCCGGCAGCCCGGCTGCCATTTACTTCGACATTGAAACTGGCGTAAGCTTGATCAGCGCTTTCAGCGCGAAAATATTTCCGCACGGAATCCGCAAGAAAATTGTCGCCGGGCTGAAGCGAATTCAAAGCTGCGGGCTGGAAATTGGCGTGGGCAAAATCGAAATTGCCAAGGTGAAGCGCGAGGATTGGGCGGAATCGTGGAAACGGCATTTTCATCCGATGGAAATCGGAAAAAGTTTGCTTGTCAAACCGAGCTGGAGCAAAAAACGTCCGCGCAAAAGCCAGTCGGTTGTCATTCTCGATCCCGGATTAAGTTTTGGCACCGGCCAGCATCCGACGACGGAATTTTGTTTGCGTGAAATCGTAGCGGCGGTCGGCAGACCGCCGCATATTTCAAAAGAACTTAAAAGTGCGGCTCTCTGCCGAGAAGCCGCTACGGCAAAATCTTTTTTAGACATCGGCACCGGCTCGGGAATTCTGGCCATCGCGGCGGCAAAACTTGGTTTTCAGCCGGTGCGCGCGTTTGATTTTGACCCGGCTGCCGTCCGCGTCGCAAAAGCGAATGCACGGGTCAATCGCGTTCAAAGAAAACTACAGATCAAGCGTGGCAACGTGACGAAACTGTCGGCGAAACCGAGGGAACAATTCGATCTGGTCTGCGCGAATTTGATTTCCAACCTGCTGATCGGGGAAAAAGGGAAAATCGCGGCGCAGGTGAAACGCGGCGGCACTTTGGTTTTGGCCGGAATTTTGGCGGCTGAATTTTCTGAAGTTCAGAAGGCTTTTGCGGACTGCGGGTTGAAACTGGCCGTGGCCAGGACTGAAAATGAATGGCGTTCGGGCGCTTTTTTTTTGCGTAAAATTTTTTGAACAGTTTTGCGAAATGGCGGGTCTCATTTTCGGCTGCCTGTAAAATTTGTGAAACAATCCGGCAACGGTTGGCATTGTTTAGGCTGTGTTTTTTTACGGCAGTTTGAGAAAGGAAAAAATGCTATGATGAAAACAATGGAAGTTATCACTGAAGCGGTTCGCGATCAAAAGCATCCGTTCAAAAAAACGGAGCATCAACCCAAAAAGGCGCTTAAAAACCGTTACGAGCGCCGGAAAATCAAAGAGTTTCTCCATCTCGGCGACTGGCTGGCCGAGGAAATGGCCTAGTTAATTTGCAGGACAGTTTTTTTCAAAGTGTCCAGAAAGAGCCAGCCGCTTTTGACTGCGGCTGGCGATCAAGGGGAAGTCACCGCTGGCAATCCGGGCAGATTCCGAAAAATTCCAGCTTGTGGGTGACGGATTTGAAGCCGTTCCGGGCGGCGATTTTCTCCTCGATTTTCTTCGGGAAACATTCTTCGATCTCGACGACCTCGGAGCATTTGGTGCAGACGAGGTGATGATGATGGCCGTCGTCGCCCTCCGCCATCAGTTCAAACCGCGCCACGCCGTCGCCAAAGTCAAACCGTTTCACCATGCCCATTTTTTCAAGCAGGTGCATGGAACGATAAATGGTCGCCAGATCGCATAAACCCTTGGGCATTTCGCCGAAAATTTCCTTGTTCGTGAGCGGATGCGGATGCTGGCGGAGGATTTCCAGTATCGCAGCGCGCGGGCCGGTGATCTTGCGCGATTGCCGGCGAAGACGGTCGGTGAGCGCGGGCATTTCCTGCCGCTGATGCGAATGTTTATGCGCGCAGGTTTTCATTTTAGCGTGGCCTTCAAATGGAAATATGAAAGTAAAGAATCAGGCCGGCGATCACGCCGAAACCGGCGGCAAAATTTCCCAGCACGAGCAGTTTGTGGTGCTTCAAGATTTCGCCGAACACGGCGTGAATGGCGAGATAAAAAAATCCGCCCGCCGCGTTTGCCAGCATCAACGACAGCGTCAGCTTCAGGGCTTGCGGCGGAACATTTTTCAGAATGAACCAGCCGAGCAGCCCGCCGAAAATAGTGGTGGATTCCACCAGCGCAACCAGCCAGAGCATTTTTCCGCGCGCAAATCCGCCGCCGAGCAGCAATGCGCCGAGAGCAAGTCCTTCGGGAAATTTATGAACGCAAATGGCGAAGACGATGGACAGTTTCACTGGCTCGCTTTCTTCCAGCCCCGCCGCGAGCGCCAGTCCGTCCACGGTGCAATGGATCGCCAGCGCAACCATCATGGCCGTGGCGAATTCGGCCAGCCCGTGCGTCGTGGCCTCGTCAAAATGACTGGCTGCGCACGCCGGGCAAACATGATAAATGTATTTGGTGATAACCGCGAACAGGAAATAACCCGAAGCCGCCACCGGCATAAACCACCAGTTTAAGTCCTTAAAACACTCCGGCGCGATGCCACACAATGAAACGCCGAACAGTGTCCCCGCGCCCAGGCTGATGAACGCGCAAAGCTGCCGGTGCGTCCGCGCCAGCAAACCGCTGAACGCACCACCGGCCATCGCAATGCCAAAGGCGGCGAAAATCTGGAACAGAATGGATTTGTCGGCCATTGATAATTGCAAATCGTTTGCAACCTTAATCTACAAAAAAACCGCGCGGTTGCAAGGGCAAATCGCGCGGCGGAAAACTATTTCATCAACAGCATCTGGCGGGCACGCTTGATGGCCGTGGTGAGACGGCGCTGGTAATGCGCAGGCATTCCCGTGTATTTGCGCGGCAGGATGCGGCCCTGGTCGGTGACATACTGCCGGAGCAGCGTGACGTTCTTGAAATCAATCGCAGCCTCGGTGAAGTCAATTTTTGGCTTCGGGCGCGGCGTGCGCTGCTCCGTCGAGCGGCGGTTGCCGCGCTTGTCTTTGTCGGTGTTTGTCTTGCGGGGCATAATTACTTGATCTCCTTGTGCAAGGTGTGGCGGCGGAGCGCGGGGTTGTATTTCATGGTCTCGAGCTTTTCCGTCTTCAATTTTTTGTTGCGGCTGGTGGTGTAGCGCGAAGGCGACTTGCCTTCCTTGCGCGCCTCCGTGCATTCGATGGTGATGGTTTCGCGGGCCATAAATTATTCCTTTTCTTTTGCCGTCTTCGCCTCTTCCGGCTGGTCTTCGTCGTCCGTTTCAACTTCTGTCACGCCGATGGCATCCACCGTCCCCAGCGCGCCGAGGCGGCGCGACCTCAACACACCGTCCTTCTCCAGTTGCGCCTGCGCGTCAACCGTGAACCGCGTCCACGGGATCGCTTCCAGCCGCGCCCGCGGGATGCTTTTGCCGGTCAGTTCGCAGATGCCGTAGGTCTTTTTCTCAATGCGCTTGAGCGCCTCCTCGATCTCAAAAACCGCGTCCTGGTCCGACGACAGCAGGCTCAATGCGAAATCGCGGTCAAAATTATCCGTGCCCGAATCCGCCATGTGCAGGCTGTAGCCGGGCAGTTCCTGCGCCGATTCCTTGGCCAAGCCGTTCATCTGGTGGAGCAACTGCTCGCGCAGTTCCAGCAGATGATGATAATACTTCTGCCACTCCGCCTTGACCTTTTTTGCGTCGTGGACGAAGGCGCCGTTTTTCGTCATGGGCCGGCCGAGAATGGCCGCCGTGGTCGCGGACGACTGCGATTTGCCGCGCGGCGCGGCCTTTTTGGTTTCTTTTTTCTTCGCTGTCACAAAATAAAATGGTTTTCCGGCTTTGAATCCGGTTCAACTAGAGCGCGGGAATGTATCAAATGAAATCAAATGCGCCACATAAATTTTCAAAAATTTTCGGGTGCCGGATTCCGCAGGAAGCGTCACCTGGCGTAGCCGCTGCGCGTCAACGCCGGGCTGAATGATTTCCATTCTTTCAGGATAGTTGCAATCAAGTCTGAGCAACTAATCGAGGCCAGCAGCTATCCGGCTTTTTTTCTGAAAGTCGCACAACAAATTGAATTCTCCAATTGACCAAAAATCGTGAACGGCAGCATGAGCAGGTTTTCCTACGGCTAATGCAAATTTGTCAAAGGGATGACCAAAGGGTCTCCGATCTAGCTTTAACAAGATTTTCCAAGGAGGCAGGTAAAAGGTGGCAAGGTTAATCCCATCCATTTTTGAGCAGAATGGCGACCACATGATGTCGGGATATTTGGGTGGTCGAAATAGGACGATTACGGCGGTAATACTATCGAGGAGATCAGATTTTTTGCCCTGAAGAATTTGTTTTAACCTTTCTTCATAGACTCCAAGTCGAACGAGCTTAAACATTGGATCGCGCGCGATGCCGGCTCTCCATGCCAAAGAGACTAAAAATAATCTGAATGTATCAACGCGAATTTCACCAATCTCGTAAACTTGTAGTCCTTTTGCATAGGTTTGAAGTTTCTTCTCGTCAATTTGTCGTGCCAAAACTTCATAAGCATATTTGTCATATTGGCCAATTTGATTATCACAATCAGCACACAGCAAATCATCCTGATAAATCCCACTCTGGGTTATGCTTTCGTTAGCAATATCATCCACCTCAAATTTCAAGAGGTGAGGCTTTGCTCCTTTGGGAATTATTCTTCTGTAATACTGTTTTGGAATTATGTGGGCTTTGATTAGCTTTTTCTGTTCCCCGCAAAGTCTACATGGCAACAGATGGTTGGACATTTTAGCATTGAAGCTTTACTGCTTCCCCTTCACCAATGCCTCGACGACTTGCGGATCGGCCAGCGTCGAAACATCGCCGATCTGGTCGGTCTGGTTTTCGGCGATTTTGCGGAGGATGCGGCGCATGATTTTTCCTGAACGTGTTTTCGGCAGGCCGGGCGCGAATTGGATTTTATCCGGCACGGCGATCGAGCCGATTTCTTTGCGGACGTGGTTCGCGAGTTCCTTTTTCAATTCTTCGCTGTCGGCAATGCCGTCTTTCAAAGTTACGAAGGCATAAAGCGCCTGGCCTTTGATGTCGTGCGGCATGGGCGCGACGGCGGCTTCGGCGACTTTCGCGTGGCTCACGAGCGCGCTCTCGACTTCCGCCGTGCCGATGCGATGGCCGGAGACGTTCACCACGTCGTCCACGCGGCCGAGCAGCCAGTAATCGCCATCGGCATCCAGGCGGCAGCCGTCGCCGGTGAAATACATATTTTTGAACGTGGCGAAATAGGTGTTGATGAAACGATCATGGTCGCCCCAAGTCGTGCGCATGATGCCGGGCCACGGTTTCTTGATGCAAAGTTTTCCGCCTTCGTTCGGTTTGCATTCGCTGCCGTCGTCGCGGAGAACAACCGGCTCGACGCCGAAGAAAGGTTTGCTCGCGCTGCCGGGTTTTAACGTGTTCACACCGGGCAACGGAGTGATGAGATGTCCGCCGGTCTCGGTCTGCCACCAGGTGTCCACAATCGGGCAATTGCCCCGGCCGATGTTCCGGTGATACCACATCCACGCTTCGGGATTGATGGGTTCGCCAACTGTTCCCAAAACTCGTAGAGAACTCAAATCATGTTTCGCCGGCCATTCATCGCCAAGCCGGATGAGCGCGCGGATGGCCGTGGGCGCGGTGTAAAAGGAATTCACCTTGAACTTCTCGACAATTTTCCAGAAGCGCCCGGCGTCCGGCCACGTCGGCACGCCTTCGAACATGAGCGTCGTTCCGCCGTTGCACAGCGGGCCATAAACAACATAGCTGTGGCCGGTGACCCAGCCGATGTCGGCGGTGCAGAAATAAACGTCGCCGTCGTGGATGTCGAAAACGTATTTATGCGTGAGCGCGCTCCAGAGCAGATAACCGGCGGTGCTATGGACGACGCCTTTCGGTTTGCCGGTCGAACCGGACGTGTAAAGGATGAACAGAAAATCCTCGGCGTTCATTTTTTCCGGCGGACAATCTGCCGACGCCTTCGCCATCAAATCGTGATACCAGACATCACGTCCGGCGGTGACATTGCAGGGCTCGTCGTTGCGTTTGATGATGACGACGTGTTCGATGCTCGGAGTTTTTTTCAACGCTTCGTCGGCAATGGCTTTGAGCGGAATGATTTTTCCGCCGCGCAAAGAGACGTTCGCCGTAATGAGCAGCTTGCAAGTGGAATCGGTGATGCGGTCGGAAAGCGAATCCGCGCTGAAACCGCCGAACACGATGGAATGGATCGCGCCGATGCGCGCGCAGGCGAGCATGGCGACGGCGGCTTCGGGAATCATCGGCATATAAATCGCCACGCGGTCGCCCTTTTTGATGCCAAGCGATTTCAGCGCGTTGGCAAACTTGCAGACCTCCGCGTGCAGTTCCGCGTAGGTGATTTTTATGACATCCTCCTCCGGCTCGCCCTGCCATATGATCGCGGTCTGGCTGCCGCGCGTTTTCAGATGGCGGTCAAGGCAGTTGGTAGTGAGATTCAATTGTCCGTCCTCGAACCAGGTATGCTGGATTTTTCGCGCGTCGGTGTTCCAGGTGTATTTCAGCGCGACCGTCGGCGGCTTGAACCAGTCAAGCGTTTGCGCCTGTTCCAGCCAGAACTTTTCCGGTTCGCGGAGTGAACGTTGATAGAGCGCGTCGAACTGCGCAGCGTTGAGGAGCGCGCGTTTCACAACGCCAGACGACGGTGGGAACGTGCGGCTTTCCTGGGACAGCGACTCGGTGGAAATGGCGTTGTTCATGTTGGTGTGAAAAAGTGGTCGCTGAATTTCCGAAAATAAAACCGCCGTGTCAATCGCGGTGATTGGAGGCCGAAGTGTCGTGAAAGAATGGTGGTGTCTTTTAGAAAAAGTTAGAACTCATTTTGACAAAAATCCAGATTAAACTCCCTGTCCCCGCACCTGTCCCCACGGCGGGGACATCCCCTGATGGCAAAACGCCCTTTGTTCACTGCGTTTTGTCGTGGATTGGCTGCCTGGCAGCATCCCCGACTTCGGTCGGTTTTATGGCTCGCGCGGCCAGTATATGTTGGGCTGCCGCGCTCGCCAAAAACCTCCCTCATCGCTCACGCGAAAACGAGTTCACGGACGGACGGGTTTAGCGGGTAAAGGACAGAGGAATGTCCTTAACGGTTTTGGACGGGTGCAACGAGTTGGCGCGGGAGCGAAGACGCTCCCATTGCCGGACGGGTATGAACGAATGCCGCCCAGAAGCGGCGGGACGAGTTCGGGCAAAACAGCCCGAACGACGGGTTGAACGGGTAGCCGCGAAAGACTTGCGGAGTTATCTGCGCCGTCCGGGGAATGCCCGCCTGCGCCCCCTTAATCCCCCTCCGGCGGGCACCCCTCCCGTGCTCGAAACATCCCAAGACTTTCGCGGCAGCGGGCGGGCGAGGAGAACCGGGCTTTCCTCCAGGTATTCGGAAACCCGATTCCCCTCGCTGATCCGCCCAGGGAGGTTTTACGGGAGCTAGTCGGATTTGGAATCTCGCTTCGCTGGCGGCCAAAGACTTGAAAGCATTTCTCCTGTCGGCTGGCCCTTCGGCGAACAGCCTTTTGTCGAAAAACCTTCAAGACTTTGGCCGGTGGAATTCGCAGGCGAGCCGGCACGCCATTATTCTCCGCTTCGCTTCAAAGAATGTCGCGACCGCTCGCTAACAGTTTGCTGAAAAACTCCGGGCTGGATTGAATGCCAGTCGCGCGCAACTGTCAGAGAACCATGCGTGGAAAACCTCAAGCTCAACCCGAATTTCTGACGACCATCAACCTCAATCAGCGTGTGCCTGCGGATCATC
>DATCBW010000272.1:0-21870 GCA_036511615.1 Verrucomicrobiia bacterium
GCGGTTGTGCGAGCACTTGGTTTTCGCGCAGTCGCCGAAAAATATTTTCCACGTCAATGATTGCGTCGTCCACCACTTCGCCGATGGCAATGGCCAGTCCGCCGAGCGTGATTGTGTTCAGCGTCACACCGAATTTATCCAGCAAAATGATTGCCGTGAGGAGTGATAACGGAATCGCCGTGACTGAAATGAACGCCGTGCGAAAATGGCCGAGGAATAAAAACAATACCACCGCCACGAGCGCCGCGCCCAGCAGCAGCGAATGGAGAATGTTGCGCAACGAATTGGTGATAAACGTGGCCGGACGATGCAGCTGCGGATACAGGGTTATGTTTTCGTTTGCGAACTCCGGCTTCATTTCGTCCAATGCTGTTTCCACCGTTTTGGTCACGTCCATTGAGTTCGCTCCGTATTGGCACATTATCGTCATGATGATTCCCGGACGCCCCTGAACCAGCGCATCGCCAAACTTCGGCTGCGCGCCCCAAACCACGTCCGCCACATCCTTCATCCGCACATTCTGGCCGTCGTGCTGCATGATGACGACTTCGCCGAGTTGTTCCGACGTGAGCAACTGTCCCTCGGTCTGGAGATTGATGCGAGCATTGGCCGTTTCGATGAAACCCGCGCCGCGCACGCCGGTCGCCTCGCGCGCGGCGTTCAACACATCTTGGATGGAAAGATTAAACGCCCGTAGCCGATCCGGTTTGACCTGAATCTGCAATTGCCGCACTTCGCCGCCAAAAATGTTGCAATGCGCCACGCCGGAGGCAGCGAGAAGTCGGGGTTGAAGCGTCCACTCGGCAAACGTCCGCAGTTCCATCGGCGATAATTTGTCCGATACCAAACCAATTTCCAAAACGACCATTGTGGACGACGTGAGCGGCGTCATTCGTGGCGCTTGCACGCCCGCAGGCAATTCACCCGTCACTGCCGCGAGCCGTTCCGCGAGCATTTGCCGCGCTATGTAAATATCCGTGCCCTCTTTGAAAATGGCGGTAATCACGGACAACCCTTGAATGGATTCCGAGCGCAGCGAAGCCATGTTGCCCAAACCGTTCACCGCCGATTCAATCGGTCGCGTTACCAATGCTTCGACTTGTTCGGGCGAAAGCCCCGGCGACTCGGTTTGAATGGTCGCCTGCGGCTGGACAAAATTGGGAAAGACATCGAGCTTCGCGTGCGAAGCGACGTAAAATCCGTAAACTAAAATTACACACGCCAGCGCCAGCACCACGCCGCGAAACCGCAGGGAAAATTGAACGATGCGGGTGAGCATGAGTTCAACTTGGCGGCGGCGATTGGGAAACCAGTTCCGTTGAGAGTAATTGTTGCGCGCCAGCCACGACGAGTTTTTCGCCGGGCGCAATCATGCCGCCCACAAACCAGCCGCCCGCGACCGGATGGTCGGTCACGATTTCCTTGCGCGTGAATGAGTCGTCCGCCGTCTGCGCGTAAATCCAGTCGCGTCCATCCGTATGCACCACCGCGTCTGCCGGCACGACAAGACCACTCACCGGCGTGCCGGAAATTTCCAGCCAGCCCGTCACTGATTCACCGGCGACAAGCCGCGCGGAGTTCGGTTTCACCAAAAACAAAAAGCTTCGCCCTTGTGTTTGCGGGTTCACCGTTGGAACAGAATTCAAATACGAAGCTTCAATGGAATTCGTTCCGTCGCCCAACGCCGTCACATGCGCGCCGGTCGGCTCGGCTTGCAACATTTCGCCCGCTGGCAAATCCAATCGCACCAGCGCGCTATCGCCCGCTGCGAGCGATTGGACAAATTCGGGCAAATCGTCACGGTCGGCCATAGCTTTGCCCCACGCGGCGACGAACCGCGCCCGCGCCGAATCTGCCTGCGCCGAATCGCGCGCCGCAGTTGCTTGCTCCGATTCAAAATCGCGCGTCGAGGCGATGGCCTGATCGGACAATTTTTTTAGTCGCGCCAATTCCTTTTGCGACGCTTCGGCGGCGGCGCGGGCGGCGATGAAATCCGCAACGGCGGCGGAAAGTTGCGTCGGGTCAAGCACGCTGCCATACGCTTTGCGCTCCTGCGGAAGTTGCGATGCCGTCGCTGGCGCAAGTTTCAAACCCATTCCTCGTTGCGTGGCTGCATCAAGCGTGACGACCGATTCGCCGTTCGTGTTGCGGCTCACCTGCCACGGAGATTGTGGTTTGGCCGTCGTTTCGGATTGGTCATTGCGCCCGCAACCCGCCGCGAATATCACGGTCAGCAGCAATGGCAAGATTTGTTTCATTTAATGAGTCACACATTTCTCAATGGTGGTGAGTGCCGGTGATATGCAGGATGGCGGCAAACAGCAGAACAAGAACCGCCGCGTGTGCCGCGTGAATCCCAACAATGCGTGTCCATCGTGCGCTATGTGTCACAAAAACCGGCTCACGCACCGGCGTGGCCTCGCCGCGCGGACGGGATTGCGATTGAACCGGCGATGCTCGACGCCGACCATAAGCCGTCATGCCCCACGGTTTGAACACCGAAAGCGTCATGGCTGCAAGCAACACCAACAGACCACCTGCGGCATGGATAAAGTCCGGGCGGAAATCGGCGCTGGACAACATCGTCTCTTTCGCCATGCGTGACACATCCTGCATGTGACGGAACAAAACAAAGATGGCAAACATTGTCAGCAGGAATTTCGTTGCTATCCACCAGTGCCGGAACAAACCCCACTGACTGCCAAGTGACATGACAAGCCCGCTCAACAAAGCGGCGAAGCTGAATGGGACGATGACATACCAGCCGATCAATTCCATCGAGAGACAGGCGGCGCGCACTACCTGGGCATCGCGGTTCGTCAGGTCAGTGATAACCAGAGCAAGGTAAGGAACGATTGCGCCGAACCAGCCGACCGAGAAAGTGATATGCGTGAGGAGCGCAAACTTTTGAAAACGAGGCGTCATATTCATGTGTGTGATGTTGGTTAATATCTCAGCTTGGTTGCAACTATAATTTCGTTTTGCGAAGTCGAAGCGCGTTGGCGATGACGGATACGGAACTTAAACTCATCGCTGCGCCTGCGATGATGGGACTCAACAGCAAGCCAAAGAATGGATAGAGCAAGCCTGCCGCGACGGGGATGCCGAGTGCGTTATAGGCGAACGCAAAGAAAAGATTCTGTCGGATGTTCCGCATCATCGAACGGCTCAAGGTGATGGCCTTGGCGATGCCCAGCAGATCACCTTTGACGAGCGTGATTCCGGCGCTTTCCATCGCTACATCCGTGCCGGTGCCCATCGCGATGCCAACGTGTGCGGCGGCGAGCGCGGGTGCGTCGTTGATGCCGTCGCCAGCCATCGCCACGATGTCACCTTGCTGCCGGAGTTGCTGGATGCGCTCGTGTTTGTGCTGCGGTTCAACGCCCGCTTCCACTTGATCAAGTCCGAGATTTTTTGTCACGGCGTTTGCCGTGCGCTCATTGTCGCCGGTCAACATGATGATTTTCAAACCGAGCTGGTGAAGTTGCTTGATGGCTTCGGGCGTGGACGCTTTGATGGGATCAGAAACGGTGAGAATTCCCGCCGCGTTGCCATTGATGGCAACGAACATCGCCGTCTGTCCTTCCGCTTGTAACGCCGTTGCCTTGGGTTCGATAATTTCCAAGTCTGTGACGCCGCGCTCTTGGAGAAATTTCAATTTGCCGACAGCGATCTCGCGCCCGCCGATTTTTCCGACGACGCCTCCGCCAGTCACGGAATTAAAACCTGTCACGGGTTGCAGCTTCACGTTGCGTTCTTTCGCGCCTTGAACAATCGCGGCGGCAAGCGGATGTTCGCTGTTCTGTTCAACCGACGCGGCAACGAGCAACAAATCATCTTCACTCACGCCATTGACCGGAAGGATTTGCGTGAGGCGAGGCTTGCCTTCGGTTAACGTGCCGGTTTTGTCCACGACGACGGTGGTTACTTTCTCAATGACTTCAATGGCTTCCGCATTGCGAATCAGGATGCCCGCTTGGGCACCACGTCCGATGCCAACCATGACCGACATCGGCGTGGCGAGGCCGAGCGCGCACGGACACGCGATGATCAGCACGGCGACCGCGTTGACGAGGGCGTGAGCGAAGCGCGGTTCTGGACCAACCAAAGCCCAGAGGATGAAGGTCAACACCGCCGCGGCGAGAACTGCCGGAACGAACCAGCCGGAAACTTTATCCGCCAACGCCTGAATCGGTGCGCGACTGCGTTGCGCGTCGGCAACCATCTGGACGATACGCGCCAGCACCGTCTCATTACCGACGTGTTCGGCTTGCATAAGGAAACTGCCGGTGGTGTTGAGCGTGCCGCCGGTCACTTTGTCGCCGGTGTTCTTCTCCACGGGAATCGGTTCGCCGGAAATCATGGATTCATCCACCGAAGTTTTCCCGTCGAGCAAAACCCCATCCACGGGAATTTTTTCGCCCGGACGCACGCGCAAATTTGCTCCGGCTTGAACCGATTCAAGCGGCACGTCACGTTCTTCGCCGTCTTGAACGACTCGCGCGGTTTTCGGCGCGAGATTCAGCAACGCGCGAATGGCGCTGCCGGTTTTGCTGCGTGCCCGCAGTTCGAGCATCTGGCCGAACAGGACGAGCACAACAATCACCGCCGCCGCTTCAAAATAAATTCCGACTTTGCCATCATGCGCCGTTGAAGCGGGAAACACGCCGGGCGCGAGCATCGCCGTCGCGCTGAACAGGTATGCCGTGCTGACGCCAATGGCAATGAGCGTGAACATGTTCAAGTGTCGCGTGACGATTGAACGCCAGCCGCGTTGGAAAAAGGGCCAGCCAGCCCACAAGACCACGGGCGTGGCGAGAACAAATTGAATCCAGCGAGAGGGGTCACCCATCACCCAGCTTTCGTGACCCAGCGACGGAATCAAGTGCGCCATCGCGAGCAGGAAGACCGGCAACGCGAGGACCGCGCCGATCCAGAACCGCCGCGTCATGTTGGTGAGTTCGTGATTTTCTTCCTCCTCGGCTGAAACCGTTTCCGGTTCCAATGCCATGCCGCACTTCGGGCAGTTCCCTGGGTGATCCTGCTGGACTTCCGGGTGCATCGGACAGGTGTAAATCGTTTTACCTGCGGCTGGCGCAACCGCCGATGGATTTCGTTCCAGCGCCATGCCGCATTTCGGGCAATCACCCGGTTTGTCCGACTCCACGCCGGGACACATCGGGCAAAAATACTTTGCGGCAGACGAAGGTTTCACTGTCGCGTTTTCGTGGCCGTGATGGGAATGGTCGTGATGTTCGTGGCCGCTCATACTCTCGGCGCGATTCGCAGGTGACGTCGCGGCCACGAACTTTTTCCGGCAATGGTCGCTGCAAAAATAAAAGGCTTCTCCATCGCGTTCGGCTTGGAGTGCCGTTGCTTCGTCCACCGTCATTCCGCAAATGGGGTCTTTAGCCATAACTCGATTTTTTGAAATCAGTCGTTTTTCTACCAAATGTAAAAGCCGCATCCGCCAGCGTCACCCGGACAGGTGACCAGCGGACTGCGCCATGCCGAACCGTTACTTTTTCTCCTTTTGCAGCTTCGCTTCTTCCTGCGCCAGCTTTTTGATGTATTTGTCCGGGTCTTTATTAAAATCCTTCACGCAATCTTTGCAGCAGAATTTCATTTCCTGGCCTTTATAGACCAGCGTAACCGGCTTGCCCATCTCGCCGATTTTATCGCCGGAAACGACGCAGGTTTTGAGCGGATATGGCTTCACCTTCGCATCGGCATTTCCAGCCGGGGCGTTGGTTTGTCCAGCTTGGTCGCCCATTTTCATACCGGGCATCTTGCTCATGTCCTGATCGTCGGCGCGGACGCTCAACGCCCCGGCAGCCAATCCGACCAGCATGGTCGCTGTGAGTATGTGTCTTTTTAGTTTCATGGTATTTATCTTTTGTTGGTTGTTGGTTTCTCACCGTCAACGTGACGGCAAATTGTTGGTTGTTTCAAATCACATTCCGCTGAACACCTGTTCGCCGCCGAGATGCCCTTGATAGGCCAGCGCAGCGACAAAAATGCCTCCAGCAACGAAATATGCCATCGTCGGCCACTGGTTTTTGCGGTGCAGGTTGAACCGCCAGAGGAACAGCCCGAACAACAGCGCGGCCAGCCCGGTTCCTAGCCATTTATGGATGGTCATGCCGGTTACGCCATTGTAATCACCCATCCAGAAAAGCCAGCCGGTGATGGCGGTGAAGGGCGTGACGACCGTTGCGTAGAACAAAGTCCACCAGCCGGTATTGCGGAGGGATTCAATCTTGCAAAAGCGGCCGATGAAATCGCTGGCCACCGACACCGGCACGAGCGCGGCGGTGAAATTGACCAGGACGGGATGCAATTTTGTCGCCATGACGAATTGTTTAAGCAGCGGAACAATACCCGCCGCCAGAATAGGTTCGATGTTTGTCATAATAGTTATGGCCTTTCTTTGTTCAGGTATTGATGTTGTCGCGTTTCAAATCACTTGCCGTAGCATTAGTGGAAACCGTGCCACTCGGATTTTTATACCAGCCAGGATCGGCATTGTCGGCGGGAACCTCATCGCGCACTTTCAGAATGGTGAACATCCCGCCCATCGTGATGTAGTCGAACGGACCCTCGGCACCCACCATCGGCAGAGAGTTCTTCGGCACGCGCATGCCCATGTCACCCATATCGCCCATGCCGTCCTGGCCCATCGCCATGTAACCCGGCACGAGTTTCCGCATCTTTTCATTCAAGCCGTCGGTGTTCATGCCGATGACATTGCCGAATTGATGACCCATCTGCGTCATAACGTGATGACTCATGTGGCAGTGCAACGCCCAATCGCCCGGCGCATCGGCCACAAATTCAATCGTCCGCGTTTGTCCGACGGCGGTAAGGACGGTGGTTTCCGGCCAGCGCGCGGATTCGGGAACTTCCCCGCCATCCGTTTCGGTGACGAAGAATCTATGCCCATGCAAATGAATCGGGTGATGATCCATCGCGCCAAGGTTTCCGATGCGGATGCGGACGCGGCTGTTCTTTTTGACGACCAGCGGTGCCGTGCCGGGAAACACCCGCGCGTTCATCGTCAGCACGTTGAAGTCCGTCATCTCGTTCGGGTCGGGCCGACGCGCCCCGACATCAATCCGCCATTCGCTCAACATGATGGCGAAGTCGTGATCCACTTGGGATTTCGGTTCGCGCGGGTGGATGATGAACAGGCCGATCATGCCCATGGACATCTGTGTCATTTCGTCGTGATGCGAGTGATACATGAAGGTGCCGTGCTGGATCAGCGGAAACTCATACATGAACGTCTCGCCGGGCTGGATCGCTTTTTGGGTCAGGCCGCCCACACCATCCATGCCGTTCAGCAAAAACAGGCCGTGCCAATGCACCGTGGTTGCTTCGGGCAGCTTGTTGGTAACGTAAATCCGCACGCGGTCGCCCTCGACAGCTTCAATGGTCGGCCCGTGAACCCGGCCATTGTAACCCCAGCATTCCGCCACGAGGCCCGGCGCGAACTCATGCGTCACCGGTTCGGCGATCATGTGATAGACCTTCACCCCGTCCACCATTTTCCACGGCAAGGTTGCGCCGTTGGTGGTGATGACGGGCCGGTAACTTGCGCCGCCCGGAGGCGTGAAAATTTGGGTGTCACTGCCGCTGATGCTGGATTTCATCGCATCCGCAGCGGTGGCATTGGGAACGAGTCGGGCGAGCAACGCGCCGCTCGCAGCGGTCATTGCGCCCTTAACAAATTGACGACGGTTTAACATAATTGTTGGTTATTAAAAATTAATGGTTATTGGGCATCGGCATGGTCATGGGCATGGATTCAGAATCTTTTTCCACAGGCGCGGGCGCAGCCGGTGCCACGGCCAGCCGTCCACCGACAGCGCTTTCGAGTCCGACCCGCGCCAGCCAGTAATCGCGCAATGCCGAGATGCGTGTCTCCTCGGCCATCTGTTCGCGTTCCTTCGCCATGAGCAGGTCAAAGCTGTTTTTCTGCATCGCGTTGTAATGCAAAAGCGTTTCGCCCAGGATTTCCTGGCGCAACGGCAATAGATTTTTTTGGGAGAACTCGACCGCCGCCCGCGCTGCCAGCAAGGCGTCCTGCGCTTCGCGCACTTCCGAGCGAACATTCACCTCCTGCGCCAGGTAGTTGTTTCTCGCTTGTTGAAACTCTGCCGTCAACTTGGCGACCGCAGGCTGGCCTTGATCGAACAACGGCAGTTCCAAACCGAGTGTCGGCCCGGTCACGCGTTGGCCGTCTGATGAACGCTCCGTGTCCACACCCAGCGTCACGCCGGGAATGTAGCGGGTTTTCTGTTTCAACTTTAACGCGGCGGCGATGGCTTCCGCCTGACTGCGCTTCGCCGCCAGATCCAGCCGCTGATTCACCGCGAGTGATTCCAGATTGGTGAGCGACAATTCCTTTTCCGGCAACGCCGGCAGTTCATCCGTGATCTGCCAGTAAATTTGTTCGCCTGACAAACCGAGCAAACGATTCAAATGTTCACGCTCCCTGCGGGCCTCGGCTTTGGCCTGCATCAGGTCAAGTTGCGATTGGATGGCGGGTGCCTGCTGGTTGTGTAATTCGAGATCGTTTATGTTGCCCGCGTCGTATTGTCGCTGGGCGATGTCCGCCCCGGCAGCATTGACCTCGACAATCATGTTCAGCCGTTTCGCCAGTTCGGCCTGTGATTGCAGTGTGTAAAATGCCATCTGCGTCTCGGCGGAAAGTTGCAACACCTTGTCGGCGACCTCTAGTTTGGTCTGCTCCAGATTTCGCGCCGCGATCTTTTTCCGGGCCGGCAGCGTCAGCAAATCCAAAACATCGGCGGCGGCGGAATACTCCGAATCCACGATGGACGGCGGCCGGTTGGGAAACCGCCAGCTTCCGAAAAGCTGGATGTTGTGGAGCCGTGATGCCTGCGCCACTTCCGCCTGCGAAATGCCGATCTCCCCGAATTCGGCTTGCAATGATTTGTTGTTGAGGAGCGCAATCGTCACGGCGGATTGCGCGGTGAGATTGGTTTTAAGCAGGACATTCACAACATCATTGCTCAAGCCAGTTATTTGCTGGCCGGTTCGCGCCATCACGGTTTTGTCCACGTCTTCGAGCGCCACCTTTGGATTCGTGCTGGCACAGCCGGCGACGATCAACGGCAGGGTGGCTATCAAAATTATCGATTTGGTTATCATGCTCATCGGTTGTCTTTGTTTTGGTTGAATGAATAATGTCTCTCCGTGACGAACGGCGGCACGGAACGGATGAAGGAGGCGAATCATCTGCGCACAGGACGCGCTTGATTCAGCTCAAAGAAGAACGTGGGGGAGCAAGACTGCGGAACGCCGCGCCAAGGCACACCTCGGGCGTGAACACCCAACCTCGGTCTGGCGGTTGTCGGGAAATGAAGGTTTCCGGTGGCGTGACGGCAACGATTTGCCGGGATGAAATAAAATCCAGTGTTAAAACCAGACCAAAATCCGGCTTGATAAAAGTTGCGCTTGGCGTGGCCGGGCAAACGGAATGGAGTGAAACGCAAAGCGAATCATCGTGGCTGTCGGAATCATGCGACTGGCCATTGGTCGTCGCGGCCTTTTTGATATGCGCCGTATCAGCATGGCAATCATCCCCCATGCAATCGGTGGAACAAAGGCCAATGGCAGCCAGCCAAACCACAACCAACGCCGCCGCACAAATGCGAAGCGACCGACTCAGTTTATGTTGTCGCAAACCGATCATGTTTAGGTTGTCACCTAACGGCACACTGCAAAATTTAATGCGCGTTGTCAATTGCCGCCTTGCAAACTCGGCCAAAGTGACATCTCCCAATTACTAATACACCTTAACTTGAAAAATCTCTCAAAAATAATCGTCAGTTCGCAAATAAAGCTCTATGGCCATTGTTCTTCAAAGATGTCCCACATCTTTTACGACGGACAATCATCTCTGCCGAGACGAGTCAAAAAACCTTGCATAGATGTCAATTCTTGGATTGCCGATTGTCCGGCAGAGTCAGCACAGCTCTGATGTCGCCCATAATCAAGTCAGATCCCATTCGACGATTTATTTTTGAATTTCCCCGCACTTGGACATGGCTTTTCCAAAGTAAGGATTGTTCACATTTCCGTCCTTTTGCAGCCAGCTTGCCCGGGCCATGGAACAATAGACTTGGACATAGGCGTCTTTGGCATTGTGATCGGCGAGGTATTTGATGAGCGAATCACTCAATGGCTTGAAGGCGGCACGCGCAGCTTTCAAGTCCGACGCCTTGACCAGCGTTTCAGCTTGGGTTGTGACCTCTGCGGGCAACATTTTCATGCTGTCGCCTTGAACGGCTTTTGCAATCGCGCTGGCATTTTCCGCCACACCTTTAAACGTATCGTTTGCCAGATCGGCTTGAATCGTCAGGTAGTGGTCATAAACCGATTTCACCGGCTCCATCAAAGCAGAATGGTCTGACATGGATTCAGCCATCCCGCCGCAACAGGACGGCATCGCGCTGTCCGCCGCCGTAAGTTTCGTGGCAAGAGTTGTGACGCCGATGACACCGAGCGCCCCGGCCAGGATGGTGATGTAAAATTTCGATATTTTCATGGTCAAGTTGGTTCAATTGTTATGGTGTTCAATTCTTTGAACAAGTGTATTAACCCGTCGGAACAGAAACCCCTCAATATATTTTCAATCATTTTCGGCACCGATACTTAACAACCATCAATCTGGACAAAAAACACAAGCGGCTGGTGAAATTTCCCAGGCCGCTTGTGAATGGAATTTTGATCTTGGTTACTTGGTGCCCATGCCGGTCGTCGGCTTGGCATTTGGCGTGGTCGCGCAGCAGAAACCGGAGTCGTCACCGCACGCACTGCAACTATGTTTGAGTTCGGATGTGGCACCCTTGCCAACACCGGTGATCGTCCATGTGCCTCCACAACCAGCGCACGCGTGTGTGCCGATAAGTTCAGTGGGGGCTGGTCCCATCAGTAGTTGAGCGCCCTTAGTTCCTTGCTTCACACGGGTGACATACACGGTCTTGCACTTGCCGCAGACCATGGCGAACGTGTCGGCGGGCTTGACCGCACTGGCTTCCTTTATGGTCGTGATGTTATTGAGCATCATCAAATGCTCACCGCCTTTCATTGGTTTCATCGGCGCGTTGGTTTCCTGTGCATAAGCGGGAAGCCACGCTAGTGCAACAATGGCCAAAGCCACTGTGGAGAGCGCCATGCAATTACAGATACGTTTCATAGTTTTCATTTGTCAGCCTTTCGTTTTGTTTGTTTGTTTTACAGCAGTTGGACGAGTTACTTGAGAGGGGCGATTTCAATGGATTTCTCGAATCCGGTGTTTCTTCCTTTCAGTTCCGGAAATTGCTCTTTCATGCGGGGACTGCTGGCGAGTGCCTGGTTTTGCATCACTCGCGCCAACTCGGTCGTGGACGCATCCGACTTTGAAGAACTGGCGGACGGGGTCTGGCCGTAGAAAGCCAATTCTGGATATTGCTCGCGCACGCGAGGACTGTTGGCAAACGCAGGGTTTTTGACAATTTCGGCCAATTGCGTTGCCTTGGTATCCGGTTTGGATGAATCGGTAGTTGACGCCACACTAAAACGCGCCAGTTCTGGATACAGTTCAATCATCCGAGGGCTGTGAACCAGCGCGGCGTTTTGTTTAATTGCGGCCAGTTGGCTGGAGCCGTCAGCCGCCATTAAATTTTGACTTGCAGCCAGTGTGACTGCGGTAGTCGCACTCAAGAGAAGGATTTTTGTAGCTTTCATTTGTTAGTCTTTCGTTTTGTTTGTTGATATTTTTTCAGCAGTTGTTTTGTCCGCTGTTTCTCTTACTACCCCGACGGGCGCAAAATCCCGCAGGTTTCTCCCCGTTTTTTTAATGATTGCTTTTGCCCTTATCGCCAAAAAAACACCATCAAAACGAGATCAAGAATCGAAAATTGCACATAATTGCTGTAAAATACGCGGAGCCTGGCTTGGCATATCAGTTGCGTAAGCCTTATTCATGCGGCTTTTTTGCAGCGCACTTTTGTTTTGCTTCGTGACATTCGGCGGAGTGCAAGCCGCGTCGCCGTCTTCGACAGCCACCATCCCTTTTGAATACTCCGAAGGGTTTTTGTGGGTGCAAATCGAAGTTCCGCAGTCCATCCGTCCGTTGAATTTTCTTTTCGATACCGGAGCGGAAATCAGCGTCATCAATGCCGACACCGCCGCCACACTTGGCCTTTCTGCCGGAAAAAAAATTCAGGCGCAAGGCGTGGAGGCGATCACGACCGGCCACTGGCCCGTGAAACTGGCGGCGAAGGTGGGGAATGTTAAACTGCCTGCGAAATACTTGTCTCTCGATTTGAGCCAGCTTTCGCATTCATGCAGCCGTCCGCTGGACGGATTGCTCGGAGCCGATTTCATAAAGGGAAAAGTGGTGAAAATTGATTTCCAGTCTCACCTGCTTCGTTTCATAGATAAGATTTCCCCAGCAAAATCGGATATTCATTTGCCCTTGAAGGAATCGGGCAAATGCTTTTGTGTGCCGGTCCGCGTCAACCACCAGCCGCAACAATGGGTGCGATTGGATACCGGGTGCGCCACGGCGTTGCAATGGGTGACATCAGACCCAGGCGTTTGCACCAAACCGGAAAAGCCGGCCATCGGGCTGGCGGGACTTTCCATCCCCCAAACTCAAACCACGATTTCCCTCGGCGGAAAACAGTTTGACCAAATTCCTACCGGAGTTCACAGCCGAGCCATCTTCGCCGGTGAAGCCGGATTGATGGGCAATGATCTGTTAAGCCGGTTCAAGACGGTGACGATTGATACAAAATCCAATCGCGTCGTTTTGAGTCCGATGTAGTTTTCGTATTCTTTCCTAGCACGCTTGCCTCTTTAGCGTCTTCTTAAAGCCGTTACATCAGGCAATTTTTGTGTGGGATGAATTTTTTGAGGGGTTTTCATTTCTGCGGGGTATTACAGCCATCAGCACCGCAATGAAGCGATGCCCTAACAAAGAAAGAAACAAAATATGAAAACTAAAGCACTCCTCCTCGGTGCGGTTGTTACCGCGTTTGCCCTCACATCTTTTGCCGCCGAACCGCTGCTCTCGCCGCGCGCCAAAGACAACCAAATCAAGATCGTCACCAGTTCCATTGACACTCAGGGCGGCACTGTTACCTATGTTACCTCGGTGCCACCCGCGCTGCTGTCGCCGCGCGCCCAGGCCAGCCAAATCAAGGTTGTCAAAGGCACGAACAACGACATCAATGCGGCGGCGGTATGCCAGAAAACCATGACCGGCAGCCCGAAAGCCGTGGCTGAATGCAGTTCACACACGACCATGCCGGGTTGTGTGACAGTCGCGCCGCTGAAGTAACCATTGAATTATCAACCGGGTTGTCCCGAACTGGAAAAAATGGTAAATAACTGGCGGCGGACAAAATCCGCCGCCTTTCACCATGAAAGGAAATATGAACTTCAACGACACCAAATTGAGTGCGCTCCTGCGCGAATCGCGGGTGTCGCCATCATTGCTGCCGCGTTTCCAACAAAATGTCTGGCGGCGGATCGAAAATGCCGAAGCCCCGGCTAAATCTAAATCTTGGATTGATTCGCTGGTGGCTTTGATTTTGCGCCCAAAATTCGCCTTTGCCACGGTCGCCGTGTTGATGCTTGCCGGCATTTTGATCGGCACGCATGAAGGTTCACAAATCGCGCGACAGGATGCACAGACACGCTATCTGGCGGCGGTCGCACCAAGTTCACTGCGCTGATCATGAATCGTTCGCTTATCATCCTGTTCAGCGCGCTGGTCTTGGCCACGGCAGTTTTTGCCGGGTCGTATTTTGTCAGCCAGCGCGCCAGTGTCATGTGCCGCACCGCCTCGGCGGATGACTTGAGCTGGCTGCGCGAAGAATTTCACCTAAACGACGCGGACATGGCTCGTGTCCGGCAGCTTCACGAAAGTTATATGCCGCAGTGCGCTGAAATGTGCGCAAAGATCGCCGTAAAAAAATCCGAGCTTCAAGCTGCTCTGAACGACAGCACAAACGTAACCGCCGCCGCCAAAACCAAATTGATCGAACTTGGTGAACTCCGCGCCCAATGTCAGGCGCAGATGCTCCAACATTTCATCACCGTCAGCCAGGCGATGCCGCCGGAACAGGGTCGTCGCTACCTCGCCGAGATGAAACGTCTCACGCTCGGTTTCCACGAGGAAATTGAACAATCCATGTCTCCTGCCGCCGGCCATGAACAGCAACATTGAGGCCGACGCCCTTGACCGGGCGGACATGGAAAAATTGCAGGCCGGCCACGGTGCCGCGCTCAATGATTTAATGGAACGCCACGCCACACCGATTTTTCATTTTCTATGCCGCTTGACCGGCAACGAGGATGACGCGAATGATCTGGCCCAAGAAACGTTTGTCCGCGTTTTCAAGTCGGCTGCCAGCTTTCACCCGGAACAAAAATTTTCCACCTGGTTGTTCACCATCGCCGCCAATCTGGCGCGCAATCTTTTCCGTTGGCGCAATCGTCATCCGAATGTCTCATTGGAAGCGGAAAATGCAGAAACAGAACCATCCCTCGGCAGCACCTTGCCGGCAAATTCACCGGCACCAAATGAAGAAGCTCTTGCCAGTGAACGCTCTGAGGCTGTTCGTATGGCCGTGAATAATTTGCCGGAAGATTTACGCGAAGCGATTGTGTTATGCGAATGGGAGGAACACAGCGTTGCTGAAGCCGCGACAATTTTGGAAACAACGCCAAAAGCAGTGGAGTCACGGCTTTATCGTGCCCGCCAAATTTTGAGGGAACGATTGAAAAGCTGGTTGTGAGATTTCTGAAAATCAGTCCCAATTGTTTGGAATTGATTTTGTCGCGTTGCAATTTAGTCCGCGTTGTCACGCTGGCAATTTGATGCGCTTATACCAACCTCACGATGGGGTGCAGATGAAAACCGGCGTGGTCGTGAGGGGAACAGGGCCGACCATCAGGCAGTGAAGTGAAGCAGGAAGGCGCGTTGGTCACGGCAAAAGCTGGCCTTGCCATTCATTTGAGAATGTTTGGCAGTTTGTTCGCGGCCTGCCGCAATGTGTCGGTCGGAATATGTGTGTATTGCTTGGACACGGTGGGCGAATCGTGGCCGATGAATTCTCGCGTGATGGCGTCTGATACACCGGCAGCTTTAAGCAGGGTGGTGGCCGTGTGCCGCAGCGAATGAAAACTGATTTCGTTTTGTTCGCGCGAAGCATCGCGGCCTTTGCCGGTGCTATGATGGCTGCGTTTGTTGGCAAATCCGGCGGCGACGAGAATCTTGTGAAACTGGTTGCTCAAGTTTCCCGCGCGGCCTTGCCGTTGCACCGTGGCGTAGGCGTTTGGAAAAAGCGGCGCGTCAGGCACATCTGTGACGGACAATTTTCCAACATAGTCAAGTAGCGGCGCGGAGAGCGGTAGAAGCTGCCGCCTGCCGGTCTTGCCAGTGGTCAGACGGATTTCTTCCTGGATGAGGTCAAGGTTCTTCCGAGTGAGCGTGGCGATGTCGCCAAGCCGCTGGCCGGTGTAAAGGCCGAAAAGAATCATGCCGCGCCATTCTGTATCCGCCAATTCCATGAGCCGTTTCAGTTCGGGCAATGTGAACGGGCGGCGTTCAAAATCGTTCCGTTGCTTCAAGGTGGTCACGCGCTCGGCGGGATTGTCGTCCATCAATCCTTCGCGGCGGGCGGCGGCGAAGGCGGAGCGGAGAACTTTCAGCATTAAATTGGCCGAGCCGACGGCAAGGCGCTTCGCGGCTGCGTCGCGGAAACCAGCAACATCCGTCGGCGTGATTTTCTTGATGTCGGCATTGACCTTGTGTTCGATGTGTTCGAGGAATTGGGTTATGACGCCGGTGTAGCGTTGGTGGGTGGCGTCATCGGCCTCCAGCGATTTGCGGTCAAGCCATGCCTTGAAAAACGCGCGGGTGGACGAATTGGGCAACACTTCGGCATTGGCAAGTGCGTAAATGTCTGCGATAACTCTCCGCGCTCGCGATTCGATGAAGCGACCTGCAACCGCTTCGCGGGAGGCATCCTCATATTTGAGGGCGAGGCCCAAAGCCTTGCGCTTGTCAGGTGTGCCGGTGCTGCGTTGTGTGCGACGGCCATCGGGCAGGGTGTAGCACGCGAACCAGAACGGTGAGCGGTCTTTTTTGCGGAGAGATGCCATATTGTGCCTGTCGTATAATTCTAGTGGCAACAATAGTGGCAACGTCCGCTGATGTCAAGCGTGTTTCGATGTGTTTAATTGCTTGGAAATAGTTAAATTTGTAGTGCGGAGTCGTATCGGGGGTTCGAATCCCCCTCTCTCCGCCATATTTTACAAGGGAATTGTGACGGTGACTCACAAAGAGACTCACAAATTCCAGTCGTCTTGGGACATGATTTGTCTCAAGTAGTCACGGCTTGGGCAAAACTTCCGGCTCCACTCAAGGCGGCAATTCTCGCCATCATCAATTCAGCGGAGGGCCAGCCATGAACTTAAATCCGGCTGACGTGCTGAATCCCGTGTTCAACGCTCTGGACGCCCTGATCTCGGATTACGGCGTTTATCTTTACCTCGTGTTCGTCTGGCTGTCTCTGGCGGTGATCGCCTGGGTATTGAGCGGCGGCTTGCGGCGGAAACGACCACAGGGAAACTCCGCCACGATTATTCCCGGCATCATCTTTTCGCTTCGACCGCCGATTCAACCACCATCGCCAATCATCGGCATCGAGATTGACCCGGCACAAAATGGCGACAACGAAATAATGGACGAACCATGATCACTTTTCATTCCCGGCAATCAGACTGTGCCCGGCGCGCTCGAAAAAATGAAAACGCCGGCACCTTTAATTTCATTTCACAAATTGCATCATCAATTTGCACAGTTGCATTCACGAAGTGCGAAAAGTCCGATGCAACAATTTTCACGTCACGGTGCAGTCGCACGACTATGTGCTACCGCCTTTATACGAAACAAGCCTTACCCCTTGTCAAAACAAGGTTTTTACGGCTCGCCAATAGCTCGCCGAAAACTGCGCGGAGTCCCGCGAGACGGTCGCGCGATGGCCGCGAACCATCCGGCAAGAAATCCGGCGAATGTCTTGAGTCATATCCGCGCAACGTCTCGGCAATGGCCGGACAGTGGCAACGGCAATGCCACCGAACGTCCGTCAAGACGACTTGCAAGACAACTTGCCTTGCGGCGGATTTGGCCGCGCCATGTCCGCGCCGGAAACTTGCGAGACGACTCGCCTCAAATCTCAACCATGACATTCAAAAATTATGAATACACCAACCATACCAACGCCCGATCTTGAATCGCTGCGTAAAGCAACGGTGTTAGCTGGCGAGTTGAAAATCATAATTTTTGAGGAGGCGGTTCATGAGGATGACGAGCTTGCGCATGCAGGCGGTCATGGCGACGAGCGGTTTCTTTCCTGCTGCACGCAAGCGCAGATAAAACTCTTTTAAGATGCGGTCATATCGCACGGCACTCAAAGTGGCCATGTAGAGCGCGCACCGGACCGCAGCGCGGCCACCATTGATGCGTCGGGCTCCAGTCTGGCCGCCGCTGTCGCGGTTGTAAGGTGCAACACCCGCGAGTGCGGCGGCGGTTTGCGTGGTTAGCTTTCCGAGTTCAGGCATTTCGGCGAGCATGGTGGCGGCGACCACCGGACCGACGCCGGGAATGGCCTTGAGCCGTTCGGCTTTGCGCGCCAGATCGGGGTCTTGGGCGATGAGTGCGGTGATAGCTTCATCACATTGGGTGATTTGTTTTTCCAGGGCTTTGATGAGTTGCCGGGACTGGCGCACCCGGAATGAATTGATGTAATGCTCGGCGTGGTTGCGTTCGCTGACGAGCAGGTGGATGAGCTGGCGTCGGCGCTGGGCCAGTTCGGCCAGTTGCTGTTGTTGGGGTGAGGCCGGGGCGGTGGCGGCGGGTTTGAACGTCGTGCCGTAGGCGGACAGCACGGCGGCATCAATGGGATCGGTCTTGGCGCGCTGGCCTTGGGCGCGGGCGAAGTAACGGACGCGCCCGGCTTCGACGATGCTGACGGGAACGCCTGCCGACTGCAAAGCGCGCACGACCGCTTGTTCGTAGCCGCCGGTGGCCTCGCAGACGACGTGCGCGGCGAGATGACCGCGCAGGCGTTTGAGCAGTTGGACGTGGCCTTTGGCGTCATTGGCCAGGAGATGGAAAGTGCCGGCGAGATGCAGTTGCAAAGAGAGCTTGGCAACGTCGAGGCCGACATACAGGATGTTGGTATTGTTCTGACTCATACTTGTGGGATACGAGCTACGATGATTTGTGGTTGTCGTGCTCAAGCAACGGTTCGAGTTTGGGACAATGGGCGCAAGTGGAACGAGCTTTACGACGCATCACGCCAAAGCGTATGCGAGGGGTCAACGTTCTCACCCGCGCCTTCCTCCGCCCGGTTGCAACCGGGTGGAGGACTCCAGTTTGGCTTTCTCTTTCAAGTCTGCCAAGCAGGACAATTAGGAAGATACAAGGGGTTCGACGGGGGCGTCGAACCCGACAGCCGGGAGGGGCTGCGCTCCCTTTCTGGACGGATTTTGTTTTGGACGAATGGTGGCCGTGCGCAAGCACTGGCCGTGCGCCAGCACCCAGACTCCTTGGGTCTGGCTCATTTCCGGTTGTCCCGTTGGGACGAACGCCGTGCCAAAATCATTTTGCGATGGACGATTGGGGCAATTGGCGTTTGAATTTTTTGTCGCGCGAAGGACGCGAAGGCGGCGAAGTCCGTAGGACTGGCATATTTGTAGAAACGGCAGCGTAAATAAATCAAGCTCCGTTAGGAGCGAAATCTTCCGAATATGCCGCCCCGACGGGGCTGAAATTTTATTTTGGTTTGGGTTCTACAAATATGCCGCGCCGACGGCGCTGGGGACGAACGCCGTGCCAAAATCATTTTGCGTTGGACGTTTGGGGCAATTGGCATTTGAATAAAATTGTTAACGTCAAAAACAAACGACATTCTATTGACGAAAGACGGACGTGAGCAATAATTGCTGTGTTGGCAAATAAATCCATGCTCCGAAACGACCAATCCGTTCTTGAACTCGGTTTTTCTCCGCGTCTCAGTTTTGAGACCGAAGGCGTGAGGTATTCCGGCAGCAAGCGCTCGGTCATTCCGAAAATCCACGAGTTGATTCATGTCCTTCCCATCCGGTCGGTTTTGGATGCTTTCGCTGGCACGACACGCGTTTCGCAGTATTTCAAATCCGCCGGTTACGATGTTCATTGCAATGACCTCGCCGCGTATTCATCCGTTTTTGGCCGGTGCTATCTGGAGAATTGCGATGTTGAAAGACCGGAACTCGACGAGAAAATTAAATTTCTCAACCACCTAAAACCAGTAGACGGTTATTTCACCGAGTATTTTGGCGGCGAAGATGACGGCGCGGGCTCAGTCAAAGCAGCGGACGGAAAGAAAAAACCATTTCTCCTCAAAAACACTCGCAGACTGGACGCCATTCGCGACCAGATTGATAAGATTGCCGAAGATAAAAGTGAACACGCAATCTTGCTGACGGCTTTGATTAACGCGCTCGACCAAGTTGAAAACACGCTCGGCCATCAAGTCGCCTATTTGTCCAAATGGGCGCCGCGCGCGTATTCTGATTTTGTTTTGCGCCGCCCGCGATTGCTGGCTGGTGATGGCTCTTATCGCGTGACGCGCATGGACGCGCGCAAAGTTTCAGACCGCTTTGACCTCGCGTATTTTGACCCGCCTTACAATACCAACAACACGCACACGCCGACGACGCGCGTTCGTTATGCCAGCTATTATCATTTCTGGACGACAGTAGTTTTGAACGACCGTCCGCAATCCCTCGGCGCGTCCAACCGCCGTCTTGATTGTTCCTCGGATACTTTGCCCGGCGCAATTTCCAAATACGAAAGCACGAAATACGATCAAGTGCTGGAAGAGATTGACCAACTGATTACGAACGTGGATGCCCGCTACGTTTTGTTTTCCTACTCCAACAAGGGCAAAGTGGGGATTGAAGATTTGGAGAAACTATTTGCGCGCTACAAAGTGCTGGCCGTCGAAAAATTTTCGCACCGTGAAAATGTCCAAAAACTTTTGACATCCAACCGCGAATGGCTTGGCGACCAGTCAGCGAACTTTGAGTATCTGTTTCTCGTGGAAAAGGAGTGACGTTTTACGTTGGTGGATGCAGTCGGAACGCACCTTCCAAAATGTATTCGCCAAAATTCGTCGCTCGAAAATTTCCCTTCCGCAGAATTGTCAGCTTCGACAAATCATCCACCCAAAGCCCGCGCTGATACGGATTTGCTTGGTTCTTGCCATACTTCACATGAAACACTGGGCTGCCGTTTTGGCAGAAAACAAATCGGCTGTGTTTGGCCAGCTTTTTGAATTCAATTTCTGTGATGCGCATTTCTTCCGCATCGAACAAGGCGATTTGATAAGTCGAATCTTTTGGGAAGCTGTTCAGGAAAATAATCGTCTCATGGCTTGATTCTTCCACCACCGTGCTAAACATTTCTTTGACTTTGATGGCATCATTATGGATGCGTTCCAGCGGACCTAATCTGGCTTCGCACAAATCTCGGATTTCGTAATTGGTGGAAATCTGCGCTTCTTCATTGATGTAATTCTTGATGGAGATGCCGCACCAATTATTACCGCCCACAATTTCCGAAATGGCATCATGAAATTTTGCAAAGTCGGACGCGTAATGTTTTCTGACTTCGGCAAAACGGATTTTAGGGATTTCCTTTTTTGCGCGGTAAAGCATCACGTCAAACGGCGGGTTCTTGCCGGTGAACGCAAAATGAAACGCAAAGAAACCTTCGTTGGGCGCATCCAGCAGCTTGGCAAAAATCGGCTCGGCCAGTTTTCCGACCGCCACGCCATTGCCAATAAATGCCCGATACGCATTGATGCTGGAAACGGCGACATCAACCGTTTCTTGTTTGATGGCCTTGAATCTTTCTTTGAGCAGCGAGACATCCATAAAAACCCTTTATTTCCCGCGACCCTTTGCTGTCAAAAGCGCGATTGGCGTCGTTTTGGCAGCCTTCGCAATCATGGCAAGCGTGTTCAAAGTGATGTTTCTTTCCCCGCGCTCAACCGAGCCGATGTAAGTGCGATGGATTTGGCAAACGTCGGCAAAAGCGTCCTGACTTAATTCCATCTTCTCCCGCGCAGCGCGGATATTTTTCCCGGCGATGACATTGATGTTGTTTTCAGAGCTTGCCATTGGGAAAAACGATACCTGTTACGCTGCTTTAAAAGCGACAGATTAGAAGTAGAGGTGAATAATCTAGCTTTGTTGAAAGCGGACGGGAAATTTTCTCCGTTGCCGATTGCCGCGAGCCGCACGGCGCATCTGGGCGGCACGGTGGCGACGATTGGTTTTCCCGACCCGTCGTTGCAGGGATTTTTGCCCAAGGTGCTGGCGCACGGCCACCACGGGGGAAATCGCGTCGCTGTCCGGCGCGGGGGATGACCCGCGCTATTTTCAAATCAGCGTGCCGGTGCAGCCGGGCAATTCGGGCGGGGCGCTGGTGGATGAGCGGGGCAACGTGATCGGCATCGTGTCGGCCAAGCTGGATGCGTCGGTGGCGCTGGCGGCAAGCGGGGCGTTGCCGGAGAATGTGAATTACGCGGTCAAGAGCAGTCTGCTGTTGAGCTTCCTGGAATCGGTGCCGGACGTGGCGGCTAAACTCAAGGAGCCGAATGCAAAGGATGAATCGTTTGAGGACGTTGTGAAGTCGGCGCAGGATGCAGCGGTGCTGGTGCTGGTTTATTAAGGCAGGAAACGACGTGAGGAGTCTCATTATTCCAGATGGAGAAGTTTGAGCCTTCTTAC
>DATCBW010000273.1:0-3329 GCA_036511615.1 Verrucomicrobiia bacterium
TGGCCATGTTGGACAGCCTTGCCGCGCTGAATCCGATACTCTTGATCGTATCCGTCGCGCGCATTCCGCTGCCTTACCTCGTCGCCGCCGCCATTTTTGAACTGCTGATGTTTGTTTATCTCAAGGCGGGAGATTTCATCAGCCTGCTCCTGCCCGTGCCGGTTTTGCCGGGATTGATTTCCGGCTTCCTGCAATTGTATCTGACCCTGGCCGCGATGCGCATTCTCGGCCATCTCTTTGTCACCCGAAAAGTCGAACTTGGCTGGTTCAATCGCGAATAAATCTTTCCTGTGTTTCTCCTTGAAGCCGGTTCGCGCCTGCCGCAACATTTCCTCGCCAGGGCCTGTGGAGTGTGGACTTACGAACCCCGCCAGGGCCGGAAGGCTGCAACGGTAGTTTGCTTTGCAATTGCCGCAGTCACCCTGGCACTTTCCATTTACGATTTGCGATTGCCGGTTTACGATGGTCATCGCAGTTGCAATCCGCGCGTAAATCGTAAATCGTAAATCACAAATGTCATACCAGGTCATTGCCAGAAAATACCGTCCACAGCGTTTCGCCGACGTCGTCGGCCAGGAACACGTCACGCAGACGCTCGCCAACGCCATCGCGCAGAAGCGCATCGCGCACGCGTATCTTTTTTGCGGCCCGCGTGGCACTGGCAAGACGACCATCGCGCGCATTTTCGCCAAATGCCTGAACTGCACCGGCGGGCCGAAAATTGATTTCGACGACAATGATTCGCGCGTCCAGGAAATCACCGACGGCCGTGCGCTGGATGTTTTGGAAATTGACGGTGCCAGCAACAACGGCGTCGAGCAGGTGCGCGAACTGCGCGAGACCTGCAAATACGCGCCCGCCAACGCGCAGTTCAAAATCTACATCATTGACGAGGTTCACATGCTTTCGACGGCGGCGTTCAACGCGCTGCTGAAAACTTTGGAGGAGCCGCCCGCCCATGTGAAATTCATGTTCGCCACAACGGACCCGGAAAAAGTTTTGCCGACGATCCTTTCACGCTGCCAGCGGTTTGACCTGCGTCGGATTCCAAGCGCGCTCATCACGAAGCATCTCGCCGAAATTGCCGGCAAGGAAAACGTCACGATTGACGCCGCCGCACTGCACGCCATCGCGCGCGGAGCCGATGGTGGGATGCGCGACGCTGAATCCACCTTGGATCAGCTCATCAGTTTTTGCGGCGACAAAATTGAGGAAGCCGACGTGCTTTCGATGTTCGGTCTCGCCGCGCAAAATCAAATCCTTAAATTGAGCCACGCCGTTCTCGTCGGCGAAATTTCCACCGCCTTGACGCAACTCGACGAACTCGCGCGCGGCGGCAAAGACCTAGGCCGGCTGCTTGGCGACCTGCTGAATCACTTTCGCAACCTGTTGATTTACCAGGTTTCAAAGGGTGACTTGAAATTGCTGGAAGCGTCCGAAGCCGAGATCGCCGCGCTCAAAGAGCAAGCCGGACTTGCGACTACTGGCGCTTTCACGCGCGTCCTTGAAGTTCTCGCCGATGCCGAATTGCGCCTGCGCGATGCCGCGTCCAAAAAAATCTTGCTCGAAGTCACGCTGCTCCGCGCCATCGAATCGCGTAACGCCCTGCCGCTCGACGCCGTGCTGAAACAGCTCAACCAGTTGCGCAGCCAAAGTAGCGCCGGCGCTTCGCCGGTCGCTGCTTCAGAAAGCGCAAGTGCATTGAGTGAGCGTCCGAAACGAAAATTTCGTTTTGATGATGAACCCAGCCCAGACACAGTTGCCGCTGCTCCGCCACTCGCGCCAAAATTGGGTGTGCCAGTCGCCCCAGTTGTGACTACCGTTCCAATGGTCTGCAATCTGCCCGAACTTTGGCAGCAACTGATTGACGCCGTCGGCCGCGTCAGCCCGTTCACACGCGGTTACTTGATTGACGCGCATCCGGTCGCGTTTGAGAAAAATGTTCTGACCATCGGCTTTGACCCTGAATTTGAAGATCACCTTGGCCTCGTGGACAACGCGCGCAACCACACGCTGCTGGCAACGAAGCTCGCGGAACTCGGCCACGCGAACGCGATGATCAAATTCATCAAAGCCGAAGCGCCCGCCGGCTGGGAGCGTAAAACCGCCGCCAAACCCGCAATGGCATCCGCTGCCGCAAAAACAGTTGAAGCCGCGCCAGCCGCCGAGAAAAAAACCGCGCCGGTCACGTTCAACAAAGACGATTTCAAGAACGATCCACTCATCCAAAAGGCGTTGGAGATTTTCAAAGGCACAATTGTGGAAGTGCGCGCCTGATGGCAGAATCTCACACGGGAAACATCAAACCTTAGATCAAGTTTATGTCGCTAGGCAAACTCATGAAACAGGCTGCGAGAATGCAGCAGCAGATGGAACAAATTCAGGGGCAGCTCGCCGCCCGCACGGTCGAAGCCACCAGCGGTGGCGGCGCGGTCAAGGTCATCGCCAAATGCGACGGCTCGCTGGCGTCCATCAAGATTGACCCGCAGGCGTTGAATCCGTCCGACGCGCAAATCGTGGAGGACATGATTCTCACCGCCGCCAACCAAGCGCTCGCGCAGGCCAAGGACATTTCCAACGCTGAAATGGGCAAGGCCACGGCGGGCTTCAACCTGCCGGGACTCATGTGACTTAATCCTCCTCATGCTCATCGTCATCCTCATAAATCAAATTCGAGGATGAGAATGAGCATGAGGACGAGGATGATTCATGCCACTTCCCGAACCCATCACCGCCCTGACCGCCGCGCTTTCCAAGCTGCCCGGCATCGGACCGCGCTCGGCAGAACGCGTCGCGCTGCACATCGTCCAGGCCGATTCATCAGTCGTAAAGAACCTTGCGGAAACAATTCTCACCGCGCGCGAGCGCATCCGCTTCTGCGAAACCTGCGGCGCGCTCACGGAAAAATCACCCTGCGCCACCTGCACCGATTCGCGGCGCGACGCCTCAATTGTTTGCGTCGTGGAACGCGCCGTGGACATTTTGAGCATCGAAAAATCGGGAGCGTATCGCGGCAAGTTTCATGTGCTAGGCGGAAAAATTTCCCCGCTCGATGGCGTGGAACCGGATGATTTGCGCATAGTTGATTTGGAAAAGCGGCTGGCGAATGAGCCGATAAACGAAATTATCATCGCGCTCGGCACCGACGTGGAAGGGGACGCCACGAGCAATTATCTTGCGAAACGGCTCGCGCGAAGCGGATTGAAAATTTCGCGCATAGGCTTCGGCCTGCCCGCCGGCAGCGGGCTGGAATTCGCCGACGAACTCACCTTGAGCCGTGCGCTCGAAGGCCGGAGGGATATGTCATGAAACCGTCAATCATTTTTGAT
>DATCBW010000274.1:0-2187 GCA_036511615.1 Verrucomicrobiia bacterium
TCCAGTTCACCAGCGGATTGACGGTGGCAGACGGAAGATTTTTCACCGCCACCGAATGTGACGGCGGCCGGCCCGTGTGCGTGATCGGCTCGGAACTTGCCACCAACCTTTTCCATGGTGAATCGCCGCTGGGCGAAACCATTTTAATTGACCGGCATAAATTTCAGGTGGTCGGCGTGCTGGAAAAACTGGGCGGCTTTGCCGGAAACAATTTGGACAGCGGCACCATCGTCCCGCTGGCCCAGTTCACTTATCTTTTTGCCGAACGGCCGGATTATGAAATTCAGGTGAAAGTGAAGTCGCTCGCACTGATGGACGATGCCAAGGAAGAACTGCGTGCGGCGCTGCGGCGTTTCCGCCACGTCGCGCCCGGCGAGCCGGATAATTTTGCCATCAACCAGCAGGATCAATTTCTGCAACTATTTCACCGGGTCGCCGGCACCATCGCTTTGGTTGGCCTGTTCATCACCGGGCTGGCGCTGTTCGTCGGCGGCATCGGCATCATGAACATCATGTTTGTCTCCGTTGCGGAACGAACGCGCGAAATCGGCGTGCGCAAGGCCATCGGCGCAAAAAAACGCACCATTCTGCTGCAATTTTTGATCGAGGCGGCGTGCATCTGCCTGATTGGCGGCGTCATCGCGCTGGCGATCGCGTGGCCGACGACTTTGCTGTTGAAAAAAGTGATGCCGGTGGAACTGTCGCCGCTGATCGTCGGCATTTCGCTGCTGGTTTCGGCGCTGACCGGAGTGCTGTCCGGCTTTTTCCCCGCGTGGCGCGCCGCGCGCATGAACCCCGTGGATGCGTTGAGGAATGAATAGAAACCGGATTTCATTTTTCGCCGAGACCCGCGAAAGCCTCAAAATGGCGTTGGGCGCGATTGTGGCGCACAAGCTGCGTTCCGCGCTGACGCTGCTCGGCGTGCTGGTTGGCGTGTTTTCCATCATCGTCGTGATGACGGCGATGCGCGTGTTGCAGGCCAACATCGAACGGCAGTTGAGTTCACTCGGCAGCGACACGTTCATGATCCGCAAATGGCCGAACGCCTACTTCGGTTTGTCCGGCGATCTGGAAAAATACTGGCGGCGCAAGGACATCACCCTGGACACGGCCAAAAGGCTGGAGGAAAAAACCACGCTGCCGCTGAACATTGGCGTGGAAACGACGTTCTGGTCGGGCGAAATCAGGACGCGTTACAAAACCAGCGCGCCAACGGTGCAACTTTACGGCGAAACACCCGGCAGCTTTCCCGCGCACGACTGGAACTTGGGCGAAGGCCGGCTGCTGCTCGACGCGGACATTGACAGCGCGCACAATGTCTGCGTCCTGGGCAACGGGCTGGCAACTAATATTTTCCCCAACAGTTCGGCAGTGGACGAACAGATAAAAATTGACGGCATCAGTTACACCGTTGTCGGCGTGCTTGAACCCAAGGGCGGCGCGCTGGGCGGCGACCAGGACAACTTTGCCGTCATGCCGATCACCACCGGCCTGAACCGCTACGGCCGCTGGCATCGCAGCCTCGACATCCTGGTGCAGGCGCGCGACCGCGCGAGTTACGACGCCACGCTGGACGAAGTGCGCGGCGCGCTGCGCGTCATCCGCAAAGTTCCGCCTGGCGCAGACGATGATTTTGAAATCACCTCCAACGATTCGCTGATCGAGCAGTTCAAAAAATTTACCCGCACAGTGCGCATCGGAGTCTTGATCGTGAGCTCCATCGCCCTGCTCGCCGCCGGCGTCGGCATCATGAACATCATGCTTGTTTCTGTCACGGAACGGACGCGCGAAATCGGCATCCGCCGCGCGATTGGCGCGAAGAAACGCAACATCATGGTGCAATTCATCATGGAAGCCGTCGCGTTGTGCGAAGTCGGCGGCGTCATCGGCGTCGGGTTCGGGATTCTCGGTGGAAACTTGCTGGCGCTGGTTTTGAAACTGCCGCCGGTGATTCCCGTGGACTGGGTCGTCATCGGACTGGCGATGTGCTCCGTCGTGGGGATCGTCTTTGGAACCTATCCCGCGTGGAAGGCGGCGAACCTCGACCCGATTGAATCGCTGCGTTACGAATGATGCACGGAAAACTCAATACACCAGCACCTGCACCGCCGCGTCCTGCGCCGACTTCACCACCTCCCCAAACGATTCGTCCTTCGTGTTCGGCGCTTTGAGCTTGGCCGCCACCTC
>DATCBW010000275.1:0-4541 GCA_036511615.1 Verrucomicrobiia bacterium
GACTTCCGGCTCGCACGCCGCGCTTTCAATGATCGTCACGCCGTCGGCCAGCGCCGCCGCCATCATCACGTTCGCCGTGCCCAGCACCGTGGAACCGGAACGCCCGCCGAGAAACATCGTGGCGCCGTTCAGCTTTTTTGTCGTCGCGTCAACATAGCCGCCTTCAATTTTTATTTTCGCGCCGAGCGCTTCAAAACCTTTCAAGTGCAGGTTGATCGGTCGCGCGCCGATGATGCAACCGCCGGGCAAAGAAATCCGCGCCTTGTGCAGCCGCGCGAGCAGCGGCCCGGCGATGCAGATGGAGCCGCGCATTTTGCGGACGAGTTCGTAGTCCGCGTAGCCTTTGATCTTCCTGGCGTGAACCGTCACCGTGCCGTCCTTGAATTCCGCCGTCGCGCCGAGCGACTCCAGAATTTCCACCATGAACCGGGTGTCGCTCAAATCCGGCACGCGGCGGATGACGCATGGCTCGTCCGTGAGCAGCGTCGCCGCCAGGATGGGCAGTGCGGCGTTCTTGCTGCCGCTGATGGTGACTTCGCCGTGCAGCGGCACGCTGCCTTTGATTAAAAAACTTTCCATGATTTATTTCCTTCTCATCCTCGTCCTCGCTCTCAAAATTGATTTATGAGGATGACGATGAGGATGAGGACGATTTTGCAACCAGAATTCTGGCGCGCTGACTGTAATCATCCTTCACGGCTTCGACAATCCACTTTTCACCTTCAAAAATCGTTTTGACCGCGTCCGCCTGCCCGTCGCCGAACTCCACCATGATTTTTCCCTCCGATTTCAGAAACGGTTTTGCCCCGGCCGCGAGCCGCCGGTAGAAATCCAGCCCGTCCGCGCCGCCGTCGAGCGCCAGGCGTGGGTCAAAGTTGCGGACTTCCGGCTCCAGCGTTTCAATTTCAGCGGACGCGATGTAAGGTGGATTGCTTACGATCAAATCGAATTTGGAGTGCGGTGACATGTCACCGCTTTCCAAAGCGCCGACATGTCGGCGCACCCCAAAATCTTTTAACGCCGCAAAGCCGTCGCCTTGTAGAAATTCAATCCGTTCTGCGGCGTTGTTTCGCGCGGCATTTTCTTTGGCCAATTCCAGCGCGTCAGTAGAAATGTCTATTGCGATAATTTTTGCCTTTGGACATTTTGCCGCCAGCGCGATGGCGATGCCGCCGCTGCCGGTGCCGAAATCAAGGGCAGTGGCGAGTGACGAGTGACAAGTGACAAGAAAATTCCAACCCGTCTCCGCGAGCAGTTCCGTTTCCGGCCGCGGCACGAGTGCGTGACGGTTCACGGCGATTTCAAATCCGCAGAACGAAGTTGAGCCGGTGATGTGCTGGAGCGGTTCCCGCTGGCCGCGGCGTTTGACGAATTCGCGGAGCGCGTCCGTTTCCGTTGAAGAAAGCACGCGGTCAAAATTCAGATACAGCTTCATGCGCGGCATTTTCAGCAGATGCGCGAGGAGCAGTTCTGCTTGCAGGCGTGGCGACTCGACATCTTTCTTGGCAAGAAATTCCGCGCTTTTCTGAATCGCTTCGAGGACAGTCACCCGCGCAGTCTAAATCAAAGTGGCCGGTTCAAAATCTAAAAATCGCCGCCGCCGTCAGTGCTCGTCCTCAATGATTTTCAACGCACCGCGCATGAAACCGAGCGCGTAGGCCATGCCCGCGTGCCATGGCGCGGCGCAGCTCATCTGCGGCGCGTGGTCGGGAATCAGCACGCCTTGATAATTATTTTTCTTCAAAATCCGCAGCACGCGCACGATGTCCACGTCGCCGTCGTCAATGAACGTTTCCTTGTAGGTTGGCACCTTGCCCCGCACGTTGCGCAGGTGGACGTAGGCGAGTTTTTGCTGGCGGCTGTATGTTTCCACCGCGTCGTAAATGTTTCCGTCCGTCATCTCCGCGAGCGTGCCGACGCAAAATTCCAGCGCGTTGCGCGGGCTCGGTTTCAGGTCAATGAGCTTCTGGTAAAGCGACGGCTGCCAGACCAATCGCGGCTGGGCGCGCACGGTCGGCAGCGGCGGATCATCGGGATGCGCGGCGAGCGTGACGCCGGCGGACTCGGCCACGGGAATCAATTCGTCGAGGAAAAATTTCAAGCGCGACCATAATTGCTCCGGCGTCGCGGAGGGAATCACGCCGGGCGCGACGTTTTTGTCGAAGACCATGTTCCACGCCATTCCGTTGGGCAGCGGTTTGTCGAGCGGACCGTCCATGCCCACGGCCTCGGCGTCGCCGCGCGCGAACGGTCCTTTGACGCGGCCCGCGACGCCGGCGATGGAAAAATTGTAACCGAAAACCGGAATGCCTGCCCGGCCAACATCGCGGATGATGGTCTTGAGGTTTTCGATCTGCGGCAATTTTTTCGGGCCGTCGAGCAAGACATCGTGCCAGTGCGCGGGATCGAAATTTTCGATGGCTTCGAGTTCGAGGCCGGCGGCGTTGATTTCTTTTTTGATCGCGGCCAGTTCTTCAAATGTCCAGAGCCTGTCGGGATCACCGGCCAAACCCCAGCCGGTGTCGTCGCCGACCGGCTGGTCGCCGGGCTGGTTGCTGCGCGAGGAACGGAAATAATCCACGAGGTGAATGACGAGATGCGTGCAGCCGCATTGCCGGGCGAAACGATAATGTTCCGCGTTGAGCTGATGGCGATACAGTCCGAGTCCGAGTTTCATAAATTATTTTCCCGCCACACCTTTGAGATACGCAAAAACCAGCTCCGGCAGATCACGGCTGTAGCCGCCTTCGAGCAGGCTGAACAGCGGCGTGTTCAGTTTGCGCAGAGACTGGCCGAGCCAGTGAAAATCTTCCGCCAGGAGCGGGCCGTCAGCCAGCGGGTCGCGGGCGGAGGCGTCGAAACCGGCGGAAACCGCGACGAGGTCGGGCTGAAAGTGTTTCAGGTCGTCCAGCGCGTGAACGAGCGCGGCGCGATACGTTTCGCGCGGCGCATGCGGTGCGACGGGATAATTGAAACAGTTGCGTCCGCGATTTGCCGCACCGGTGTTCGGGTATGCGGGATGCTGGTGGACGGAAAAAAATTCAAGACCGGGCCGGTTCAGCAGAATATCCTCCGTGCCGTTGCCGTGGTGAACGTCGAAATCGAAAACCGCGACGCGCTTTGAGCCGGTGGCGGCGGCTTCGAGCGCGGCGATGGCGATGTTGTTGAGGTAGCAAAAGCCCATTGATGTGTCACGCGTGGCGTGATGGCCGGGCGGGCGCATGAGGCTGAAAACATTTTTTCCGTCGCGGGCGAGATTCAGCGCGTCGAGTGCAGCGGCGACAGAAGTGCGGGCGTAGCTGGATATTTTTTCAAAAAACGGCGTGTCCGCGTCGAAATCATCCGGCACTTCGAGGCGCTGGAGCATTTTGGGCGAGTGGGCGCGGAGGATTTGCTCCTCGGTGACGCCGCCCGGTGCCCCCCAGACGAGCGACAGCTCCGCCTGTTTTTTCAAGAGTTCCACCGTGGTCGTGATGCGCTGCGGTCGTTCGGGATGTCCTGCGCGTGCGTAACCGGTGCAATGTTCGTCGGTGATGATGATCACGGAAAAGATTCAACCACGAACGGACGGAGAATTCAATTTCCACCGAGCAGGAATTCCTCCAGTTGCGTCTGGCGGATGACGGCGCGGACGGAGGCGGACGCGCCGGCGAACTTCAGGTTGAGGTCGCGGCGTTTGAGATTTTTTTTGAAGCGCACCATCAGGCCGATGCCCGTGCTGTCCACGAAGGTCACACGCGACATATCAATCACGACGTTCATGCCGGGCGTGACCTGCGACAGCTCGGACTCGGTGTGGACGCCGAGTTCGACGGCGTTGAGCGCCGTGACCTCGCCGGACCAGCGGATCTGGAGTTCCTTCTCCTGCACGCCGCTCGTGACCGAGGGCGCGCCCGCCGAGCTTTCCATGAGGATGCGCGCACCGGCCAGGCTGGCCTGCACGGTGAAAAACTCGTCCAGCTTCATCAATTTCAGCGCGGACACGACCGGCGGACGGGGCGCGATGAGAATAAACTGCCAGCCGAGTTCGCGCGCGCGCTTGCGCAGGCGGATGAGCGCGCCGATGCCGGTGCTGTCGGCAAAAACCGTGTCGGACAGATCGAACATGACGTGGCTGTTTTCGACCGCGCGCAGCCATTCGGCCTGCGACGCCTGCGCCTCCGCCGCGCCGAGCCGGGCGGGTGCGCGGATGACGAGGTTGCCGAGCGGATCGGGAATGACGTTCGCCGCCGCAACGGGCGAACGGGATTTTTTCGCGCGCAGCCGCCACCACTGCCGCAGGACGGCGATGATGAATTTTCCGAATTTTTTTCCGTCGCGCTTCGGCGGTCTGCCCTTGCCGGTCAGAAAATCAAGGGAAACGCCCGCGCCCAAAACGAACGGCACGCCGGCCTCGCGGTAATTCATGTTGATCCATTTTTCCTGCTTCGGCGAACCGAAGGCCACCAGCAGAATGTCCGGCTTCGCCTCGCGGAGGCGGCGCAGAATGTCGTTGTGGTCCATTTCCAGCAGCGGCTTTTCCGGCGGCGCATAAGCGCCGA
>DATCBW010000276.1:0-22320 GCA_036511615.1 Verrucomicrobiia bacterium
CGTGGCCGTGTCACCCCCGTTCAGGACCAGATTTTCATTGTTGTCGCCGGAATAAATTGACCAGGCAATGATCATCTGTTTCTCGTTGCCGATGCACACGATTCGGGCCGCCTGCATCTTGGCCTTGGCCAACGCCGGCAAAAGCAACGCGGCCAGGATGGCGATGATGGCAATGACCACGAGCAATTCAATGAGCGTGAAAGCCGCCGCCGGAAAAAATATTCCCGCCGGCTGCCGGGCAATCCTGACCGGCAGACGCCAACCTGTCGTTAAAGGTTTCCGGGGCATTCGTCTTGCCGCAATCTTATACTGGTATTAATTTATGTAAATACCATGATATTCACCGCGCGGCCCGGCGCGGGTTTTCAGTTGGCTTCGCGGGCGCATGGTGTTTGATTTCGTTGAGGGCACGGCGATTTCGGTTTCCACTTCGCGCAACAAGGCGCTCTTGTTGACAATTTTTCCCGCGCGGCGGTCAGCGGCAATTTTTCCCGGCGTAAATGTCGTTTGCCATGGAAATCAAAACATTTTACTTTTCATAAATTGGCGGCAGTTTAGTCAACGCAGGTTTACATGCATCTTGTTATCTGATTTATGCCTCATTCAAAACGCAGCCGCGCCGGTCTGGGCCAGGAGCCGTTCTGGTATAAGAGCGGCGTCATTTACGAAGTCCATGTCCGCGCGTTTTACGACGCGGACGGCGACGGCACGGGCGATTTTCGCGGGCTGACGCAAAAGCTGGACTACATCAAGGATCTCGGCGTCACCGCGATCTGGCTGCTGCCGTTTTATCCCTCGCCGCTCAAGGACGACGGCTATGACATCGCCGACTACTGCGACGTGCATCCGATGTATGGGACGCTCGGCGATTTCAAAGCCTTTCTCCGCGAGGCGCACCAGCGCGGCCTGCGCGTCATCACGGAACTCGTTTTGAACCACACGTCCGACCAGCATCCGTGGTTTCAGCGCGCCCGTCTGGCCAAACCCGGCAGCCGCTGGCGGAATTTTTACGTCTGGAGCGATTCGCCGAAAAAATACCAGGGCACGCGCATCATCTTCAAGGACGTGGAAATTTCAAACTGGACCTGGGACCATGTGGCCAAGGCGTATTTCTGGCACCGGTTTTTTTCGCACCAGCCCGACCTCAATTTCGAGAACCCGGAGGTGCATGAGCAGATGGTCAAGGTGGTGGATTTCTGGCTCAACCTCGGCGTGGACGGCCTGCGGCTGGATGCCGTGCCGTATCTCTACGAATGCGAAGGCACCAACTGCGAAAATCTCCCGGAGACGCACGCCTTTCTAAAACGGCTCCGCGCTCATGTGGATGAAAAATACGGCGACCGGATGCTGCTCGGCGAGGCCAACCAGTGGCCGGAGGACGCGGTGAAGTATTTCGGCCAGGGACGCGGCGACGAATGCCATATGGCCTTTCATTTTCCGCTGATGCCGCGTTTGTTCATGTCGCTGCGGATGGAAGACCGGCTGCCCATCGTGGACATTCTGGAGCAGACACCGGCAATTCCCGAAACCAGCCAGTGGGCGCTGTTTCTGCGCAACCACGACGAGCTGACGCTGGAAATGGTGACGGACGAGGAGCGCGATTACATGTATCGGATGTATGCGCAGGTCCACAAGGCGCGGCTCAACCTCGGCATCCGCCGCCGCCTCGCGCCGCTGCTCAACAACGACCGCAAGAGCATCGAACTCCTCAACGCGCTGCTCTTCTCGCTGCCCGGAACGCCCGTGCTTTACTACGGCGACGAAATCGGCCTGGGCGAAAACATTTACCTCGGCGACCGCAACGGCGTGCGCACACCGATGCAGTGGAGTTCGGACAAGAACGCCGGTTTCTCCCGTGCCAACCCGCAGAGCCTTTACCTGCCGATCATTCTGGATCCGGCCTATCATTACGAAGCCTGCAACGTGGAGGAGGAACTCGCCAACCAGCACTCGCTGCTCTGGTGGATGCGCCGGATGCTGCTGCTGCGCAAACGCTGGCGCGCGCTCGGCGAGGGCAAATGCGAATTTCTCCAGCCGGACAACCACAAAATTTTGAGCTACATCCTGCGCCACGAAAAGGAAACCCTCCTTGTGGTCGCCAACCTTTCGCGCTTCACGCAGCCGGTGGAACTGGATTTGTCGGCGTTCAAAAACATGGTGCCAGTCGAGCTGTTTGGCCGGACAAAATTTCCGGTCATCACGGACGCCCCGTATTTTTTCACGCTTGGCCCGCACAATTTTTTCTGGTTCTCGCTGGAGGCCAGACCGCAGCCGCTGGCGGCGAAAGCGGACGACGGCGTGCCCGTGGCGTTGCCGGCCGTCGCCGTGGTCGAAGACTGGCGGGAAATTTTCGCCGGCAAACCGCGCGCGCAATTCGAGGCGGTTCTGCCCGATTACCTCAAGGCGCAGCCGTGGTTTTCCGCGCGGAACAAAACCGTCAAGCTGGTCACGCTCAAGGAACATTTCATCGTGCCGCTGAAAACCGGAAACGACAGCATCCCCGCCGGCGAGAATCCGGGTGAATTGCCGCAACCAGCCGGCAACCTGCCGGTGCTCCCGGAATCCGCCGCCGCGCTGACGTTTCTCCAGGTCGAATATGTGGAGGCAAACCCGGAGATTTACGCGCTGCCGCTCGGCCTGGCGAACGAACCTGAAAAAACGCTCGGCATCGCCGAACTCGTGCGGCTGGACGGCGGGCGGATCGGCGTGCTTTATGACGCGCTCACCAATCCGGCTTTTGCCGGGGCCTTGCTCGATTTGATCCGTGCGCGCGAACATCTGCGCAACGAACACGGCGAGATCGAGTCCACACGCACGGCGGCGGTGCGCCTGGTGCTGAATTCCATGCCCACGCCCACGCCGGCCATTCTAAACACGGACGAGGGCAACGTCACCGCTCTGTTTCTGGACAAGGTCGTTTTGAAATTTTTCCGCCGGCTCGGCCAGGGCATGAATCCCGAATTTGAAATCGGACGTTTCCTCACGGAGAAAAATTTCCCCCACAGCCCGCGCCTGCTCGGTGCGCTCGAACATCATGGCACCGGCAATTCACAGTTGACGCTGGCCGTGGCCAAGGCGTTCGTTCCCTACGCCAAAAACGCCTGGAAATTCACGCTGGATGCGGTCAGCCGCTATTATGAGCGCGTGTTCGCCTCTGCTGCCCAGGGCCGTTCGCCGGAGGCCCCGCCCGCAATCGGTCCGCTGAAACTGCTGCCGTTCGGTTCGCCCATTGAGGCGGTGGATTATGTCGGCACCTACTTGGAATCCGCCCGCCTGCTGGGGGTGCGGACGGCGGAACTGCATCTTACGCTCGCATCTGGCGGCGTTGGTGAGGAGTTTTCGATGGAACCCATGACGCCGCATTATCTGCGCAGCGTCTTCCAGTCCATGCGCTCGCTCGCGATGCAAAACCTGCGGCTGCTGCGGAAGCAGATCAAAACCCTGCCGCCGGATCTCGCGCCGGTGGCGCAGCGGGTCGTCGAACTGGAACCCGTCATTCTCCAGCATTTTCGCCAGTTGGTGGATCAGCGTTTCGAGGCGGGCCGCATCCGCATTCACGGCGACTTTCATCTCGGCCAGATTCTCTGGACCGGACGCGATTTTGCGTTTCTCGATTTTGAAGGCGACGCGACCGTGCCGATCAGCGAACGGCGCATCAAGCGTTCACCGTTGCGGGACGTGGCGCGGATGGTGAGATCGTTTCATCATGCGGCGTATGCGGGATTTCACCTGCAGGCGGAGCTGGGCGTGATTCCCCATGAGAACCTGCCGAAATCCGAGCCGTGGGTCCGGCACTGGAACCGGGCGGTGAGCCGCACCTATTTGCAGGCTTATTGCGACAAGCTGCACGGTTCGGGAATCGTTCCGGTCGAGGAGGACAAACTGCGCATGATGCTGCTGGCCTACCTGCTCAACCAGGTCGTGGATGAACTCGGCCGCGAACTGCGGCGGCATTCCGACAACGTCCGCGCGCCGCTGCAGGCGCTCATTCACCTGACCGACGAACAAATGCCGGTGCATGTCCCGGCCGCAACTGAAACCAAAACTACAACCGATCAATGACCATAAACTCAAGCCTCACTGGAAAAGATTTTTTGGACGGATTCTCCACCGCTAGGACAACGCTGCTGACCGGCTGGATGAAACAATTGTTTGGCCCCGGCGCAGAGAACACGGTTTTCGGTTCAATCACCTGGGCCGACTTGGGCGTGGTGCTTTGCTTCGTGCTGCTGGTGCTGTTCTTGAATCTGGTGGCCGCCGGCATCGTGCGGCACAAGCTGAAACAGGCGGCGACCGCGCCGGAAGACAAAAAACTGCAGCATCATGTTTTCGGCGCGCTCGGCAAACCGCTCTACGTCTTGATCTGGATTTACGGAATTTATTTTGCCGCCACGCCGCTGCTGTTGAAACTGAATTCGGACGAGGGCGTGAACTTTGTCCGCGATGTGTTCAGCAAAGTTTTCGATCTCGGAGTGTTCGCCATCTTGTTCTGGCTGTTCTTCCGGTTCACGCACGTTCTGGAGGTGCAACTGGCTCACTGGACCGCCAAATCCAGCAGCAAACTGGATGACTTGTTCGTGCCGCTGATTGGCAAAAGCCTGCGCATCATCGTGCCGGTCATTGGCGTCATCTTCGCCCTGCCCATCCTCGGCCTGCCGCCGGAATTCGCCGGCGTCATCGCCAAAGGCACCAGCATCATGCTGATCGTGACGGTGGCGGTCATTCTGTTTCAAGCCGTGAACCTCGGCGAAAAAGCCGTGCTGACGGAATTCGACATCAAGGTTGCCGACAATTTGCAGGCGCGGAAAATTTACACCCAGGTTCACGTCATCAGCAAGGTGGTCTATGCCATCATCGCCCTGTTCACCATCGCCTCCATCCTGATGCTGTTTGATGAAGTCCGCAGTTATGGCAAAAACATTCTGGCTTCGGCGGGCGTCATCGGCATCGTCATCGGATTCGCCGCGCAGAAAACCATTTCCAACCTGTTCGCTGGTTTTCAAATCGCAATGACCCAACCGATCCGCCTGGACGACGTGGTCATCGTCGAAGGCGAATGGGGCCGCGTGGAGGAAATCACTTTGACCTATGTGATCATCCACATCTGGGACGACCGCCGGCTCATCGTGCCGCTGGGTTATTTCATCGAGAAACCGTTTCAGAACTGGACGCGTTCGTCCGCCCAACTGCTCGGCTCAGTTTTTTTGTGGGTGGATTATACGCTGCCGCTGGAAGAAATCCGCAAGGCGCTCAAGGAAATCATCGAGCCGCATCCGCTGTGGGACAAACGTTTTTGGAATCTGCAGGTGACCGATGCCACGGAAAAAACCATGCAAATCCGCGTGCTGGCCACGACGGCGGATTCCTCCAAAGGCTGGGATTTGCGCTGCGACATCCGCGAGAAGCTCATCGCCTACGTCCAGAAAAACCATCCGCAAAGCCTGCCGCAGTTCCGCACGCAGATCGGCGGCGCGGGCGCGGGCCTGCTGTCAAAACCACAATAATCACACGACGAAATCCGCCGGAAACGAGCACGGCGGGATGAAAGTTGAAAAAGCGCCGGATTCCTTTTGCTGGGGCCATAACTAACTAATTTGCCATATTGGTCTTGACGCATAAAGCAGTCGTAATTATAAAATTATTTTTCTAGTATAAGGGTTGGCCAGTATGTCATTTGTTCGCAAATTAAAAAATTTTCGCTACCACTTGTTTTATGGCGCGTTGCTGCGTCGTGACTACAAGTTAATAACTCTGGGTAATCGGAGCATTGAGTGCCACTGGAATTTTTATCCGGATAACTTGACCGCCAAAAGCGTGGTTTACAGCGGCGGCGTGGGCCGAGATGTAAGTTTTGAACATGAACTGGTGGCAAAAAAAGGCTGCTCCATCGTTTTACTGGATCCTTCACCTACAGGCATTGAAACCATGGCGCTCCCCGTCAACCAGATTCCAGAGTTTAAATTTATCCCGGTAGGACTTGCCGGCCATTGCAAACTTTTGAAACTCTCGCCGCCAAAATATCCCGAAGAAGGTTCATGGTTTAAATACAACGGCGACGGCAACGCGATTGAAGCCCGATGTGAGGATCTTGCAACATTGATGCAAAGACTAGGACACAACCAAATTGATCTCTTGAAAATCGATATTGAAGGATCAGAGTATGAGGTGCTTGCTGATTTGTTAAAAAAGCGACTGCCCGTAAGTCAAGTGTTGGTGGAATTTCATCACGATATTCTGCCTGGAATTAGACGACGGGAAACTGTGCGGGCAATCCTAAAAATGGTTGCCGCAGGCTATAAGCTTTTGGATCAATGTGGATCCAACCATACCTTTTTTCGTCCGTAGTTTTATTAAAAAATGGCCGAATTATCATATGCTCAAAAACATCATATCCCTTAGCGGCTGTCTGAAAATGTGGAGGCAGGCATCCTTGCCTGCCGCAGAGGGCGGCATCTTGCCGCCCGGAAAAAACGTCCGCAGGGTGGAAAGCTCTGGTTTAACAGTGGTTTTCCAGGTGGCAACGCGGTTCCGCCGGGCTGGAAGCCACGGCTCTACGTCAGCCAAGATGGCCGAAGCTGCCATTTTTCAGACAGGCTCTTACACGACGGGTTGACCATCCCTGCGTAGTAATAATGTCCAAACACGAGTTTTCCGGTGATCCGCAAAGTGAATTGATTTGAATTCAAATCGCCTTAACAGACAAAAACAAAGACACGATGCGATCCCTGTTCATCAAACCTAGTTGCGTAATACGCATTGTTCCTATGTTGTGCGTTATCGGGATTAGAAACTCCAGAACCGCATCGGTATCAGGCTTAACAACAGTGGTAAAGTTTTTTTACTCAGGCACGAACCCACTTGATGCCGTTCGCCCTCACCACACAATTTTTCCCGCAAGCTGACCTAGGAACTGAAGATCAAAACTGCATGAATAATTTTCTGACAAAACCAACCGCTCCCCCAAGCGTAATGTCATTGCTGGTGCAAATTTCGCCGGGTCGTTTTCTGAACGCACCATGAAACGCGCGCTCATCGCCACCCTTTTCAATGAAGCGGACAACGTGTCCCGCTGGTGGGGATGTCTCGCCCGGCAGACGGTTTCACCTGATGAAATCGTCGTGGTGGACGGCGGCTCCACCGATGGCACCTGGGAAAAACTTCAGGAACTGGCGCGGCAGTCGCCCGTGCCGGTGCGCCTCAAACAGCAGCGCTGCAACATTGCCGCCGGCCGCAACCTTGCCATCACGATGACGGATGCGGACATCATCGCCGCCACGGACGCCGGCAGTTTCCCCGCGCAAAACTGGTTCGACGAAATCACCCGTCCGCTGCTGGCAGACGGCGGACTGGACGTGACGGGCGGCTTGAACATCGCCGACGACGAGAATGATTTCCAAAAATTTCTGGCGCAGTTTGAGCCGCGCGAGGAGACCGGCACCGGCAGCGGCCAGGTGCATCCGTCCTCGCGCAACACGGCGTTCCGCCGGCAGGCATGGGCGGACGTGGGCGGCTATCCCGAATGGCTCACGCTGGCCGCCGAGGATGCGCTGTTCACCCATGAATTGAACCGGATCGGCAAAATTTTTTTTTACAATCCCAAGGCGGTGGTCCACTGGTCGGTGCGGAACAGCGCGGCGGCTTATTTCAAACTGTTTCATCGCAATGCCTACGGCGCGGCGGAGGCGCGGCTGGATGCGCCGTATTTTTTGCGGCGCGGCGTGATCACTTTTTTCCCACCGCTGTTGTTGCTGTCGCGGCACCGTTTCCGGCATCTTAAGTTTCGCTACCGCAAAAACGCGGCCAGCACCTGCGGCTGGCTCGCCGGCTATTTCAAAGGCCACAAGCCGCCGCCGGGCTGGAAAAGCGTGGATGGAATTTTGTTAAGCCCCGAAGCTCAACAATTCCTTCTGAAAGCCAAAAAATGACCGCTGCCAATAAACCCAACGTGCTGCTGGCCTCGATTGGAGCGTGGCATTTGCGCGGCACCGCGAAAGCCTTTGCCGGGCGTGACGCGCTGGCCGGGTTGTGGATTTCCGACAAGAACACCACCGGCATTGCGCCGGACAAATACCGTCGCTGCTGGCCGTATCATCTGGCCATGAAGCCGTTTTACCAGTTTGCCTCCCAGATCACGATTGAAAGGGCGTATTATTTTAATTTCCCGATCTGGCGCAACTGGGTCAGGCGCCAGCCCTGGCCGGAAGCGAACGTGGTTCAAGCTACGATGGGTTTTGCCACGGAATTTTTTGACCAGGCGGAAAAAGCCGCCGTCTTGAAAGTTGTGGACTGTCCGAACAGTCATCCGACCACCTACTTCGGCAACTGGCAGCGCGAATGCGACCTCTGGTGTCCTGGCGAAAAAATTCCGATTCCGCGCTGGATGTTTGCGCGGATGAGTCGCGAGCTGGAGCGGGCGGATCTGATTCTTTGCCCGTCATTATTTGTCCGGGACACAATGGTTTCAAACGGCATTTCGGCGGAGAAATGTTTCGTCAATCCCTTCGGTGTCAACACGGACCTCTTTCAGCCGCGATCCCGCGTGCCCGCCAAACCAAAGTTTGTGGCCGTTGGCACCATCTGCGTGCGCAAGGGATTTCAATACCTGTTCCGTGCGTTTGAAATTGTAAAACGCCGGTTGCCGGAAGCCGAACTGGTCGTGGTGGGCGATTACAAGATTGATTTCCGCGCCGAGCGCCCGAAATGGCAGAACACGTTCACTCATTTTCCCAGCTTGACGCAAGCCGAACTCGCAAAACTTCTGCCCACTTGCACGGCGTTTGTTTTTCCTTCGATGGAAGAAGGCTTCGCCCGTGTGATTGCCGAAGCCATGGGTGCCGGCCTGCCGATTCTCGCCAGCTACGAAAGCGGCGCGACCACTTTGGTTGACGAGGGGATCGAAGGTTTCATCGTGCGTGGAAACGATCCGCCGCATATTGCCGACGCGATGATCCGGGTGGCGACCGACCCGGAACTCAACCGGCGGCTGGGCGAGGCCGCGCACAAAAAGGGCGCCATTAAAAACACCTGGCAGGATTACGGCGACCGGCTGCTGGCGGAATACACGAAACGATTGAACGGATGAAAATCGCCCTGCTCACCACCGACAACCGCCAGCCGTTCCGGCAATTTGACAAGCCAGAACCTTTCTTTGGCACCGCGCCGGAAGCGTTGTTGCAGGGTTTCGCGCAGTTGCCCGAAGTGGAGGTTCACGTCATTTCCTGCATCCGCCAGCCCGTCCAATCACCGCAAAAAATTGCGCCGAACATTTTTTTCCACAGCGTCGTCGTGCCGAAAATCGGCTGGATGCGGACGCTGTATCGGGGCTGCATCCGCGCCACGCGGAAAAAGCTGCGCGAAATTCAACCGGACATTGTCCACGGGCAGGGCACGGAACTGGACTGCGGCATCAGCGCGGTTTTTTCAGGGTTTCCCAACGTGCTGACGATCCATGGAAACATGCGGCTCATCGCCAAAGTGAACCGGGTGCGGCCGTTTTCATTCAACTGGCTCGCCGCACGACTGGAGAGTTTTACCCTGCCGCGCACCGACGGCGTGGTGTGCATCACGAACTACACGCGCGCCGCCGTGGAAACGCTGGCCCGCCGCACCTGGCTGCTGCCCAATGCGGTGGACGAAGGTTTCTTTGACGTGCAAGCCGTGCCGGACAGCTCCGCGCCCCCAATCGGGCTGTGCGTCGGTGCGATCTGCCTGCGCAAAAACCAGAATGATTTCATTCGCGCGCTGGATCCGCTGGCTCAAGCGCGGAAATTCAAAATGGTTTTCCTCGGCCAGACGGACGACAGCGCTTACTGCCGGGAATTTTTGGAACTGGTCCGCGCGCGGCCCTGGTGCGAACACGCCGGGTTTGCCGGACGCGAGACGTTGAAAAAACATTTTCAATCCGCCACTTTTGCCGCGCTGCCGACGCTGGAGGACAATTGCCCGATGGTGGTGCTGGAGGCGATGGCGGCGGGCGTGCCGGTGCTGGCGTCAAATGTTGGCGGCGTGCCGGACCTCATTGAAGATGGAAAAACCGGATTGTTTTGTGATCCGCAACAACCGGAAAGTTTTTGCACCGGCGTGGCGCGGCTGCTGGATGACCGCAGCCTCAAACTGCAACTGGCCGTCAATGCCAGGGCGGAAGCGCAACGCCGGTTTCATCCGCACGCCATCGCGCGCCGGCATCTGGAAATTTACCGCGAAGTGTTGAAGAAAAGCTGACGGTGCCGGCTCATCAAGGCTGGCGGCGGTTTTTGAAATCGCCCCGGCTGAAATATTTTTCCAGCCAGACGTAGGCGCAGATGAAAAAATAGCGGCTGCCCATTTCCTTGATCTTCAACTTTGGCGTGCCGAACCGCCGGTTGCGCCAGGTGATGGGCGTCACCGTCCAGGAAAAGCCGCGCACGATGGCTTTGAGCGGCAGTTCCACGGTGAGATTGAAATGCGGCGCGATCAGCGGCTCGCAGCCGGTGATGACCGTGCGCCGGTAGGCCTTGAACGCATTGGTCGTGTCGTTCAGCGGAATGCCAAACAGACAACGGATGAAAAAGTTCGCCAGCCGGTTCACCAGCAGCTTCACTTTCGGATAATCAATCACACCGCCGCCCTTGACGAACCGGCTGCCGAACACGCAGTCCCAGCCCTCGTTCAGCAGTTTCCAGTAGCGCACCGCATCGCGCGCGTCGTCGGATTCGTCGGCCATCATGATCACCACCGCGTCGCCCGTGCAGCGGCGCAGACCGAACGTGATGGCGCGGCCAAAGCCGTGTTCGCCGGTGTTCTGGACGGGATACAGCACCGGAATTTTTTCTCTTAACTGCTGCAGCACCTTCCAAGTCTTGTCCGTGCTGCCGTCGTCCACCACCAAAATTTCGTGCGGAATCTGGCTCAAGTTGAATTCCAAGTGCAGGTGTTCAATGGTCGCAGGCAACGCGTCCGCCTCGTCGCGCGCCGGAATGACGACCGAAAATAGTTTCAGCGGCGGAGCGGATGGATTGGGCGCTGGGAAGGGCATCAGGTCAATGTGGTTTTGCAGCGATGACCAGAAATTGGCGGCCTTTCAGCGGCCACAACCACGGCAACGCCAGATAAAGACGCAAGAGGAACAACGGATATTCCGGCGCGTTCACCAAGGTGTAAGGCAGAAATCGCGGGGTCACTTGCTGCAAAACGAAACCTTCCATTTCCAAAACCTCGCCCAGCGACGCCTCGGTCAAAATTGTATGGTGATCAAAAAAATCCCAATACAAACCGGGCAGATACTTGATGTTCGGCCCCATTGCAATCAGGCGGCCGCCGGGTTTCAAGCAGCGAAAAATCTGGCGCAGCGTCCGCTTGAGACATTCCTTGTCCGGCAGGTGCTCAAAAAAATTGCTGGTGAAAACCGTGTCCAGCGAGTTCTCCGGCAACGGCCAAGTGACGGAACAGTCCTGCTCAAAAAAGCGGACAGCCGGCGCAAGGTGCTGCGAAGCGTCCGGATTCAAATCCATCGCATATTTCTGCCGGGCTTCAATATGGTTGATGAACTCACCGTAACCGCAGCCGAGATCCAGCACGACGGCCCCGGCCGGAATCCAGCGGTTAAAGAACAAACGGGTGAGCACCTGCCAGACACGATTGCGGTAAGCCGAGGTTGCGTGGAAACGCTGCCGGTAGATTCGCTGAAGTTCTTGGGCGTTTTCGGACATGGCTGGTGATTTCTGTTTATGCGTTGGAAATCTCCAGCCAGTCCGGGTTCCGCTCCGCGTGCAGTGCGATTTCGTCCAGCACCTGCGGCAACAGAATTTTTGGCGACCAGTTCCAAGTTTTCGCCGCGAGCGACGAATCCAAAACCATCCACGGAATGTCGAACGGACGTGGTGTCGCCTCACTTTGAACGGCGTGCCTTCCAAAACGCACGTCACACCAGTCCATCAACTGCGCCAGCGACATTGCGTTCGCCGCGCCGCCGCTGAAATTGGCAACGCGCGGCTTGTCATTGCCTTGACGTTTCATCTGCGCGAGCAGCACCGGCACCAGGTCGCGCGGATGCAGACAGTCGCGGACTTGATGCCCCTGCCCGTCGAAGCCGATATATTTCAGCGGATGCCGGCGCAGATGCGCATTGATCCAGAATGAAAAAATTCCCTGGTCCGCCTTGCCGAACTGTCCCGCGCCCGCGAGCACACCGCAGCGGTTGATCCAGACGGGAAAATCAAAAGTCTCCGCGTATTCGAGAGCGATGGCTTCACTCGCGAGCTTGCTGGAACCGTAAAGCGAAATGGGCGGCGCGGTGGAAAAATTTTCACTGACCCCGGCGGCGGAAATTCCTTCCGGTAGTTTTGCATTTTGTTTCGGTCGAAACGCACGCGAATGGATTTCCACCGGCAGCGCCGCCAGCGGCGGCACGGAATAAACGCGGCTGGTGCTCAACAAAATCAGCCCGGCACGATGCGCCTTGCAGTATTCGAGGATGTTGACCGTGCCCCAAAGATTGTGTTCGAGCAATTGACGAGAACTCGTTTTGCCGTCCACGCCCGCCAGCACGCTGGGATTCGCGGCGGCATCAATGACGAAATCGGCGGCGGGGAGTGTTTCAAAATCCGTGGCGCTGCGGACATCGGCGTGAATGATTTTGACACCAAGCGCGGCGAGTTCGCGGCGGTTGAGTTCGCTGCCGGGACGGATGAAATTGTCCACGCCGGCCATTTGCAATCCCGGCGTGGATTCAAGCAACGCGCGCGTTAGCGTGCTGCCCACAAATCCGCAGATACCGGTGATAAGAATTCTCATGAAAGCTCCGCGACAAGAAAACACAAAGAGACACGGATTCAAAGACGAAACTTGATGCCTGAAATTTTAGATTTGAGCCTTTAGGTGTTCGGCGTTTTAGTTGATTATTTTGCCAGAGTGACAGCAGATCCGGATGGCCCGAAACATCAACTCAATTAGAATACGGAAGAAAGCTGAACGCCCAAAAGAACCGCGCGCACACCGCGAGGTAGATTCTAAAATTTGAAATATACCCTGAAAAGTCTTGTCAACAAAGACAGTCCTTGTCATAAGGATGACAGTGTATCGGAGTGGGATGTCATTGAGGAATCCTTGAAATAATTGTGTCAAATGAATGGGTTGCCGACTATTCAAACAACTCCGCACCGGAGGTTTTCCAAAAACAGTCCCGAGCATCTGGCCGGAGTTGTGTTTTTTAGTTGGATTATCGTTCTACTGGCTTTTGACCTGCTGACCCTCCGGTGGTTTCCGGTGCCATGGAATGACGAGGTCTTGTTTGCCGATCCCGCCGCGTCGTTGCTGCTCCACGGCCACTGGACGAGCACCATCTGGTATGGCCGCAGCGATTTTACCTGGTGGGGCGGCAACGTGCCGGCCTACAGTTTGTTGCTGGTTCCGTGGCTGTGGCTCTGGGGCGTCAGCGCCCCGGCGGTGCGGAGTTTGAATTGTGTTTTAATCGCGCTTACCATGGTATGCACCTGGTTTTCGGTAAAGCGCCTGAACCTGATTCCCTCCCCGAAAATCCGGCTGGCGACCCTGGTCGCGCTTTCCCTGTGTTATCCGGTTTCATATTGTGTCCGGTGCGGACGACCGGATGTGCTTGGGATGCTGATTTTTTCGGCAAGCGCGTTTTTCTGGGCCAGCCCGAAAAAATCCACCGCCGGTTGGGGGCTTTTCTGCAGCGCAGTCTTGATTCCCTTTGTCGGGCTGCAGTATGCGTTCTATATGCCGGTGTTGCTGGGCGTCCTGTTCTGGATGGGCGGCAAACCTGCACTCCCACGGCTTTATGCCATCGTTGGCGGGGGCATCATGGGAGCCATTCTGCTTTGCGCTTATTACCAATTTTGTGCCGGCTGGGACGGATTGCTCGCCAGCATGGCCGATGTGCATGCCCGGCGTCCGTCTGGTTTGTGGGCAAACTTTCAAGCCCTCATGCGAGAGCAGATATTGCGTTATTACCTGGGACGTCCGCATTTCATTTTGTTAATCGGGGCGGCGGTCCTGCTCGGAGCCGCCTGGAAACATTTGACGCCGATCAGCCGGCGGGTTCTGTTACCAGCCTTGGTAATGTTGCTGGTTCCCGGGGTGGTCATCGGTCTGGGCAGCCATTTCATGGCCCCCTATCATTGGCTGGCAGTGGCTCCAGCCTTGATTCTGCTGGCATCCGCAGTTTCAAAATCATGGGAGAATCTTGGCCCGAAGACCAAGGTGCTTTGTGGTTTCCTGGTAGTCGGGCTGGCGGCCTCGGGGCGCATTGTTTTTGTTGCAATGGGTGGCATTTTGGGCGATGCGGCTTACACCGCCCAAATTGAAAAAGCGGCAACGGCCTTGGTGCAACCGGGACAGACCGTCTTTTCGGACCCCCAACTTTATTATGCCTTGAAACCCCGAGCCGCTCGAATTTATTTTCTGGAGATCGTCCCCCGGCTAACAACACAGGAAAAGGATTCAGTCTCATTGGCATTTTTGCGTTCCCAAGGAGAGTATGGTGTCGAATGGTTAACGAATAATTTCGAAGGACATTGGATTCATGTGTCCGATCTCCCGGATCCTTATTCTCAAATAAACAAAGCTCCCGTAGTTTCGCATTTGCTCGGATGGTTTCATGCGGGAGACTACATTGGTCAAGCGCTTTCAGTCTATCGTCGGGACTTGGGCTTGCCTAAGGTCATTGCTCCGAATACTCCGTAGGATTTCAGCCGCCAAATTGAAATGGCCGGACATCGAAAGGGCAGGAACTATTCGTCAACCCCCACACCGTCAGCGTGCTGCCCACGAAACCGCAGATGCCGGTGATGAGAATTTTCATTGGCCGCAAAAAGGCGCAAAAGACGCAAAAAAATTATTGGTTTGAGAGGACATACTTTTTTACCTCCAGTTTCGGCGCGCCGAAATTTATCAGCAGGCCGTGTTCGATCCCGCTGGCGCGGAGATAGCCGAGAACTTGTGCGGTGTGTTCGTCAGCCAATGCCTTGACCGCCTTCAATTCAACAATCAGACAGCCGTTCACAAACAAGTCGGCCAGATAATCGCCCAGAACTGTTCCGTCTTCGTCCCGCACTGGCAGCGGATGCTGCTGCGCCACGTTGAATCCTTTTTTCCGCAGCCGGTTCACCAGCCCGTTCTCATAAATTTTTTCGAGGTGCCCGTGGCGCAAATAGCTTTGCAATTTAAAAGCCGTCTGCCGGATGGCATCGCATGATACAAAAATGTCGGAGTTGTTCTCGGTTTTCATTTTTGCGCCTTTTGTGCCTTTTTGCGGCTTAAAAATCAACTGGCAATAACGGCGGCGTGGATTTGTTCCAGGATGGCCTTGAGGTCGAACTGGTATTTCCAGGCTGGATAATGTTTCTGGAATTTCCGCACGTCGCTGATCCACCAGATGTGGTCGCCGATGCGGTTGTCCTCAACGTAAGTCCACGACAGTTTTTTGCCGCTGATCTGCTCGCACAAACCAATCGCTTCGAGCATCGAACAGTTGGAGTGGCGGCTGCCGCCCAGGTTATAGACTTCCGCCACGCGCGGCTTGAGTGTGAACTGCCAGAACGCTTCGACGAGATCATGGCTGTGGATGTTATCACGCACCTGCTTGCCTTTGTAACCGAACACGCGGTAAGCCCGGCCCGTGGCGGCGCATTTCATCAGGTAGGCGAGAAAACCGTGCAGTTCCGTGCCTGCGTGCGCCGGTCCGGTGAGGCAGCCGCCGCGAAAAATCGCCGTCTTCATGCCGAAGTAACGGCCGTATTCCTGAACCAAAACGTCCGCCGCCACCTTGCTCGCGCCGAAGAGCGAATGTTTCGTCTGGTCAATGGACATTGTTTCGTCAATGCCTTCGCGGTATTGATGCGTCGGGTCAATTTCCCAACGCTGTTCCAGTTCGCGCAACGGCAGGCGATTCGGCGTGTCGCCGTAAACCTTGTTGGTGCTGGTGAAAATGAAAACGGCTTCGGGACAATGCAGCCGCGCGGCTTCGAGCAGGTTCAAGGTGCCGACGGCGTTCACGCCAAAGTCCGTGTGCGGCGCGCGCGCGGCCCAGTCGTGCGACGGCTGTGCGGCGGTGTGAATGACCACTTTCACTGACGAGCCGAGCCGGGCGAAAAGTTTGCTGACGGCATCGTTGTCGCGGATGTCCACGGCCTCGTGCCGGTAGTTTTTCAACGATTTTTCCAGCTTGGTGCGCGTCTGGGCGGTGGATGCTTCTGCGCCAAAAAATTTCGCCCGCATGTCGTTGTCCACGCCGATGATGTCATATCCTTCAGCGTGGAAGCGTTTGGAGGTTTCCGAACCGATCAAGCCGGCGGAGCCGGTGACTAATGCGATGCTCATAAATGCTTGCCCTGAAATTCAGGATGCCGCCGCCCGGCAATTGCGGCAAGCTCGAAAGCAGCAGGCGAATGTTTATCCGAAGCTTTTAATCGGGTCTCGAAAAGTGGTTTCACGGTTTCATCGGCTCCTTCAACCGATACACCGTGCAATCGTAATTGGGCGCGGACAGAAAACCATATTTCCAGTCGTTTCCAAGAATGTCGGACCGGGAAGATGTCCAATTGCCGACGACAGTTGCGTTGGTCAAGGGATGCGTGGAAGGATTCCAGTCCGACCCGTTTTTCCCGAAGATCACAAGAGTGATGCGGTTGAAATCTTTTGGCGTCAGCAAATTGAAATAACGCCCGGCAAAGACCTGGCCGGCCCGTTCTTTGGCGATGAAATAAAACGGATAGTCGCAATACACCACGTCGTTCGTGCTGATTTTCGGCCCCAGCCAGGCGGTGATCGCCGCCGGGTTGTGATCCTTCCAGTCATGCGCCGCCAGCCCGATTTGCAGGGGCAGTCCCACGCTGCACGCGAGGACGGCGATGACCACTGCAATCTTGGCGTTCATGCGATTTTCAACCAAAGCCTGGTCAAAATAAATTCCCAGCACGGCGGCCAGGGGAAAGCACAGCATCCAGCCATAGTAAGTTGGAAATTTTCCCACCAGAAACATTCCCGCGCTGACGACGACGGCAATGATCCAGGCTGACCGGGCGGGCCGGGCTTCATGCTGCCGTTGGCGCAGCCTGCTCCAAAGGTAAATGCACGCAAGACCGGCCAGAATGACCAGGACCGAAAAATCTTTGGGAATGGTGTTGGAATGGTGATGCAACAGCGCGTCCCAGGTCATCCGATTTTCAATCCGGCTGGCCAGGTTCCCCGATCCTTCGGATTTGACCGTGTTCATCCAAGTGTCCCAGATGCCAAAATGGACATATGCGGCTTTTTGAATGAGCAGACCCGCACCGGCACCGGCACCGGCTACCACGACATAGGGCAGGAATTTTTTGGGTGAAATAAATAACAGCGCGACCGAAAGCAAAAACAAGTAGATGACGCATCCCCATTGCACAAACGGCAGGAGCAGGGCAATGACGCCAATCGCGCCAAACGCCGCGCGCTTATTTTGCAGCGAGAAAAAATAAAACATGGCCGACATCAACAATGCCGACAGTGGATCAGGCCGGCCACAGGTGTAAGCGAAAGCATAGCCATAATCCAGCAGCACCACACAAATGACGATGGCTCCAGCCCCGCCGCTTTTTATCAAGCCGGACCTCAAGCAGGCCCGCCAGAACACCACGGCGCTGCCCAAGGCCAAAACTGCGGGAAGCGATCTGACTGCGGTCTGGGTGATGCCAAAAATTTTCAGCCACAGCAGCAGCAACAGCGAATAGGCCGGTGCGGACGAAACATGAGTTTCAAACTGCCCCGTCACATTCCACGCGGTCGTGGCATAGCTGTGGCCGGTCAGGAAATTGATGACCGGATCGGCAAAATAGACTTCGTCAATGAAGGTGTAGCTGGCGGCCAGACCGACAAAAAAAATCAACAGTCCAAGCAAAACCAAGGCGACCACGGGCAGTGCGTTCGGTGATTTGATTTTCATCGTTGCCAGACGGTGAACTGCCACGGCGCTTCCACCAGCCGGTAATGTTCGCGCGCGATCAGGGCGCGGACGGAACCGCGCGGATCGTAAATTTCCGGGCGCGACATCACCACCACGTCAGGCGGGGGCTGATTGGTGATGACTTGTTCAGAAAACGCAAACGCCGGCCACGCTTGGCCTGGTGCCGGCAATGCGTCCGGATTTAAAACTGGCACGCCGTAAAAACGTCCGGCCGTGATGTCGGCGCACCACCAGACACGCTCCCCGTGCGCCAGACTTTCGCGCGCTAAAACCGTCGCAGTGCGGTAATCTTCCCGAGCATGACGTTCAGCAAACCGCACGGACAAGGCGGAGGCCAGCGTCAAGGCCAGGAACAGCCCGACGATTGCCCGTTGAAAATTTCCTCGCCGCCAGAGTTCCCGGCAACCCGCCGCCAGCAAAAAAATCAGCGCCGGTGCGAGCGGCGTAAAGTGCCGGCCCAAAACGCGGTCGTGTTTCCAGGCTCCGGCGGCCAGCAGAAAAATTGCCGCCGAGCCGAAGGCAAAAGCAACGCCCAGCCAGACGCGGCGCGGAATCGTATGGAAATTTTTCCAGAGGCCGGCCAGCAGCACGACAACTGTGACCAGACTTTGCAGCGCCAGCAGCGGCCAAAACGGCCAGAACGCAGCGAGGCCGGCGTCGCGAATCTGCGCACGGCCCGGTCCCAGCCCGGTAAAACCGAGCAGTTCGTAGCCGATGAAAAAGACGTTGCGGACGCCGGTTTCGCCGGGCGTCACGGCAATGGCGTATTTCAAAGTCCAAAAATAATAGGCAACCAGCGCCGTCAGAAAAATGGCCGTGACTAAAACAGCCGGAATATTTTCCCGAACCAGACGAAGGCAATTTTGGAAACCACAGATGAAATTGGCGGCCAGCAGAAAGGCTCCTGCCCAGACCATTCCGGTCAGGCTGCTGCCCGCCAGCAGCACTATTCCGAGGCCGAACAAGCGCATCCATTTTTTCTCCGGTCTTTCCGCCAAACGCAGCATCGCTCCGATTAGCATAAGCGCAGCGGCGATCTGCATTGTATAGGGCCGGGTTTCACCGACGTAATACCAGACAAATGGGCTGGCAAGGATGAGCGCGATGAACACCGGATGCCGGCGCGGAATGGTCGCCACGCCCAGCGCCAGCCACACCAGATTGGCGGCGCGCAACGGCCATTCGCCGTGGCCGGCGAGTTTTTCCCAGAACCAAATAAATCCCATGTAAAAAGGCATCTGCAAGTCGGAACCGGCGTCACGGAGCATCGCCTGCCACCACGCGGCGGGTGTCGGCGCGACGGCGATGGTGGCGGTGCAGGCTTCGTCAATCCAGAAACTCTGCGTGCTGACGGCCAGACAGCCGACGCCGAGCGCGAGCAGAACGGGCAGCACGATGCCGAAATCAAAAGCGCGACGCGGGGACGTTTTGGGTTGGACTGGAAAATTCATGCGAGGGCTTCGCGCCGGACGAGCGCGGCGATTTTTTCGCCTTCGCGCACGGCAAAGTTCGTGCCGCGATCTTCGGGGAAAATCTGCGAGAAGTTCGCGAGAAAAACTCCCGGCAGCGGCGTCTTGTATTCGGGAATTTTCGCCTCGTAATCCGTGTCCACAATGTGCTGCGCGGCACGAAAACGGAAAATATGTTTTTCCCCAACGCGGCCGGCGTCGAAACCGGGAAACATTTTGGGCAGGTAGCCGAACCAGAGTTTTGCCAGATCATCGTCCGGCAGCGAAAACGTTTTTCCGTCCGGCGGCAGATACGCGCCGACATAATAGACGTTTTTTCCGCCGTAAAAACTTTTGTCCACCAGCCGCGTGTGGTTCAGAAACACCAGAAAAGGTGCGCCGAGTTCGTTGACGTTGACCCAGTAAAAATCGCCAAGGTCCTGGTCGCTGGTGAAAATCAGGCAGGCCGCGCCGAGATACTCGATGCGGCGCAGCTTCGCGGCGTAATCAGCCAGCGATGCCTGTGCCGGCAGCAGCTTTGCGAACGCCGGCGACGGGCCGGTGAAGATGCAGAAATCAAAAGGCAAGGTTTGGCCGGCGATGACGGCGGCGCGTTCGTCCGCGAGAAATTTTTCCACGGTCGCGCCAGTTTGGATTTTCACGCCGCGCTTGCGAATTTCATTTTCCAGCGCGGACGTGACGACATTGAAGCCGCCGCGAAAACAGCCAAGCTTTTCGCCGCCGCCGGACCGCGAATTGGCACGGGTGTGGATGCGCGCCCAGAACCAGGCCATCGAAACATTTTCATAATGGCGGTTGAACTTGCCTTGGAGCAGCGGTGTCCAGATGGTTTCCATCGCGCTGCGTCCGCAGGCGCGCGTCAGCCAATTGTGCGCGGTTTGACGCGTGAAGCCGCGCCAGTTCTTTTGGCGTTTCAGATAAAGGGCGGCAAAACCCGTGCGCAAACGTCCGCTGAAACTGCACGGCGAAAACCGCAGCAAGTCCAGCGGCGTCAGGAACGGATGAATTTTTCCATCGCGAAAAATGCCGACCGAGCTGTCGCACCAGATCAATTTGTCATCAAGGCCGAGTTCGTTGACCAAATCCAGCATCGCCGTGTCGGTGAGAAACAAGTGGTGATAGGTTTTTTCCAGCGACGTGCCGCCGAGCGGAAAGCCCGACGCGAGTCCACCGAGCTGTGCGGAACTTTCCACGAGCGTGACGGAAAATTTTTTCTCCGCCGACAAACGCAGCGCCGCCGTGAGGCCGGTGAAGCCGCCGCCAACAATGAGGATTTTTTTTTGCGCGGACATCATTTCAACCGGCGAAACGTGAGCCGGCGGTTGAGGTTGTATTGCAAAATCACAATGACGGTGAGGGCGGAAAAGTAGGCGGCATATTCGTTGAAGCCCAGTTGCCCGATCAGCAGCCACAAAATGCCGGCGGACACCGCCCAGCCGACCAGCGCCACGCCGAAGAAACAGGTGAACCGCAGCAGATGCCAGTCCTTGACGCGGAAATTCCAGCGCGCGTTCAGAAGAAACGACAAAGCCGTTCCGGCGGCGTAGGCGGCGGCATTGGCGGCCTGGTAGTGCCAGCGGGCAAATTTCCACAGCAAAGTGAAGGTGATGGAACTTAAAACCGTTCCGCAGCCGCCGATGGCACAGTAGAGCAGGAACTGTTTCTTCTGGAGCAGAAATGTTTTCACGCTGCGGAAATTATTTTTTCTCCGGCGGCGTGAGGCCCACGCTGTCGCGGAGAACCCAGAGCGGCCGGCTTTTCACCTCCTCGTAAATGCGGCCTATGTATTCACCGAGAATGCCCAGGCAGATCAACTGGACGCCGCCGAGAAACAGGATGGAAATTACAATCGTCGGAAAACCCGCCCCAGGTTGAAGGCCGATCCGGGCGAATTCCGAGGCGAACAGTTTCTGACAGAGCGTGAATACCGCACCGAGAAAGGCAAAGGCGGAAACCCACAGGCCGAGATACGTCGCCAGCCGCAGCGGCGCGGCAGAAAAAGAAAACAGCCCGTCCATCGCGAGCTTGAAGGATTTCTTGAAAGTGTATTGCGGCACGCCGGCGGCGCGTCCGGCGCGGTCAAATTGCACGGACGTCTGCCGGAATCCGCACCATGTCCGCAGGCCGCGCAAATAACGGCTGCGTTCGGGCAGCGAGTTCATCACCGCAACCACACGCCGGTCGAGCAGGCAGAAATCACCGGCGTCGCGCGCCATCGGCAGCGGGGTCATTTTTTCGAGCAGCCGATAGAAACCCCAGGCGAGAATTTTTTTTACGAACGGATCGCGCCGGTTTTTGCGGGTGGCAAAAACGACTTCAAAACCTGCGCGCCATTTTTCCAGCAGGCGGGAAATTTCTTCAGGAGGATCTTGCAAGTCCGCATCCAGAATCACCGCCGCGTCGCCAGTCGCGAAATGCAGGCCCGCACTCACGGCGGCCTGATGACCGAAGTTGCGCGCGAAACAGAGGCAGCGCCAGCGCGGGTCTTTGGCGTGCTGCGTTTTGAGGATTTCCCAGGTGCGGTCCTGCGAACCGTCGTCCACGCAGATGAATTCACAGCCGGCATTCCACGCGGACGCCGCCGCGCCGAGCCGCTCAAACAACGCCGGCAGCACGGCCTCCTCGTTGAAGCACGGTATGATGACGGAGATTTTTGGCATGGCGGCTGGGTTCTAGGTTCTCGCGTCCGGCGTCTGGGTAAATAACAAAATCCGGTCAGCCAGCCAAAACTTTTTCATAGACCGACTTGAGCTGTTGCGCGATGTCCGTCCAGGTCGCGGGCTTGGGCGGAGTCGGCAGGGACGGGGTGGCATCGTAAAATTTCCGCAGCGCCGCCGCCGTGACCGCCGTGGAACGGGTGACTGGACAAAGTTCCGCGCCAACGGAAAAGGCGCTGCGCGCCCACGGCAGGTCGCT
>DATCBW010000277.1:0-3417 GCA_036511615.1 Verrucomicrobiia bacterium
GTGTGAAGATCACCACGCTGTCGGTGGCAGGGCTTTTGGGCGAGGCCATCAAACGGATTCACAGTAATTCGTCGGTCAACTCGCTGTTTGAATTCAAAGGCGGGCGCACCAGTTGAGCGCGCCGGAAAATATAATTTAAGAAAAAATGAAATCAGTAGCATTGAAAGCGTATCCGCGTTCGCAGGTGCAGCGCGCCGAAGTCAAAAAACTCCGCGCGTCGGGCCGCGTGCCGGCGACGATTTATGGCCGCCAGGCCAAGCCGCAGAACCTGGAAGTGAATTCAAAGGAATTCGCTGACCTGCTGCATCATTCCGTTTCGGAAAATTTGCTCGTGGATCTTTCCGTTGAAAGCGACGCGCGCTCCAAGCGCCTCGCGCTCGTGCAGGAAATTCAGCATCATCCGATTGACGGAAAAGTTTTGCATGTGGATTTCCACGAAGTCGCCGAGAATGAAAAAGTCACCGTTCAGGTTCCGGTCGAAACCACGGGTGAAGCGGCTGGAGTAAAAACCGGCGGCGGCGTGCTGGAACACATTTTGTTCAAGCTCAAAGTCCGCTGCCTGCCGAAAGATTTGCCAGAGCAGATCACCGTTGACGTTTCCCACCTTGAAATCGGCAAGTCCATTCATCTGGGCGACATCAAGGCTCCCGAAGGCGTGCAAATCATCGGCGACAAAAACATCTCCGTCATCGCCGTGGCCGCGCCGCGCGCCGAGGAAGAAGTTGTCGCGACGGAAGCCGCTCCTGCCGCGGGCGATGTCGAGATGACCAAGGAAAAGAAAGAAGAAGGCGCGGAAGCCGCGCCCGCCGGAAAAGCCGGCGAAAAAGCTCCTGCCAAGGGCGATGCCAAAGCCGCCGCCGCTGGAGACAAAAAAGCCGAGGCCAAGCCCGAAGCCAAGGCCGAGAAAAAGAAATAATTTTGCGGGTCGCCCGCTCCGCGCATGGAGACGTTGCATCTCATCGTGGGACTGGGCAATCCGGGGGCGGAATACGCCAAGACGCGCCACAACGCCGGTTTTTTGCTCGTCGAAAAACTGGCGGCGAAATGGAAATTCGACTGGGCGAACGAAAAAAAGTTTCGCGCGCGAATCGCGAAGGGCGAAGCCAACGGCAAACGGATTTTACTGTGTGAGCCGCAGACGTTCATGAATTTGAGCGGCGAAACTGTCGGAGCGGTGAAAGAATTTTACCAGTTGCCGCTGGCGCGGATTTTGGTGGCGGTGGACGACGCGGATTTGCCGTTCGGCGAAATCCGGCTGCGACCGGGCGGCAGCAGCGGCGGTCATCATGGACTGGAGTCCATTGAACAGCATTTAAGTTCGCGCGAGTTTGCGCGGTTGCGGATCGGGATCGGGCGCAAAGACGGTGCGCGGGAAATTACCAATTATGTTCTCGGCAAATTCGATTCGTCCGAGAATGAATTGCTGGAAAAGGTTTTGGAACGGGCGGCCGGCCAGATTGATTGCTGGCTGGCTGCGGGATTGCAAAAGGCAATGAGCCAATTTAACGGGGTCGTGGACCCCAAAAACGAAGAAAAGAAAAAGTGAAACGATACGAAGGTCTGTTCATCCTGAACCCCACAGGCAAAGAAGAAGGCGTCAAAGACGCGCTCGACAAGATTTCATCCGAAATCGTCGCGGCGGGCGGCACGGTGGAAACCGTCCAGAAGATGGACCGCAAGCCATTCGCGCGCGTGGCCGACAAAAAGCACACCGCCGGTTTTTATGCGAACGTGATTTTTTCCGGCACGCCGGCGATCATCGCGCAGTTGCGGACGAAACTCGCGTTGAACGACGAGATTTTCCGCGTGCTGTTCTCGCTGTCACCGGAACCGAAGCCCGCGAAATAAATTCAATCGAGGAATTTTATGGCCAGCTTCAACAAAGTCATCTTGATGGGTAATCTGACGCGCGATCCTGAATTGCGCTACACGCCCAAAGGGACGGCGATTGCCAAAATTGGCCTGGCGGTTAATCGCGTCTGGACGAATGAAGCTGGCGAGAAAAAGGAAGACGTTACCTTCATAGACGTGGATGTTTTCGGACGCACGGCGGAAAACGTCGGCCAATATATGCGCAAAGGCCGTCCGATTTTGGTTGAAGGCCGCCTCAAGCTGGATCAATGGGACGACAAGGCCACTGGTGCCAAACGCAGCAAGCTTGGCGTCGTTGCTGAAACGGTTCAATTTCTCGGCAGCGCGCCCGGCACCGAAGGCGGTGCGCCCGCCGCTCCGCGTCCGCGCCCGGCTGCGGCTGCGAGTTCCGCCGCGCCAGCGCCGGAATCCGGCGACGCCGAGCCGCCGCACGACGACGACGTTCCGTTCTGATTGTCCAACCGCAGCAATTTAATTTTTTTGTATGGCAAAAATTGAAGTCATTCTCACCCACAACATCGTCGGCCTCGGCGGTGAATCCGACAATGTCCGCGTCGCCGCCGGCTACGCGCGCAACTATCTGTTTCCGCAGCGCCTGGCCGTGCCCGTCACGTCGGCGAACAAACGCCAGCTTGAGTCGCTCAAGCAAAAGCGCGCCGAACGCGAAGCCCATGAATTCAACACCATGAGCGAACTTGCCAAGGGCATTTCCAAGTTGATCTGCGTCGTCAAGGTCAAGGCCGGCGACGACGGCAAGCTGTTCGGCTCGGTCACGGCCGGCATGATCGCCGACGAGCTGAAGCATCAGTTCGACATCGCGCTCGACAAAAAGAAAATCCATCTCGAACACGCGTTCCGCGCCCTGGGCGAATACGAGGTGGAACTGCACCTGCACGCCGAAGTCAAAAGCACGTTGAAAGTGCGCGTGGAAAGCCTGACGCCGATTGCCGCGCCGGTGGAAACCGCCGCTGACGCCAAAGCCGAAAAGCCGCACACCGAAAAGCGCGGCAAACGCCACGAACCGGAAAGCGCCCAGCCGGCCGAAGACAAACCAAAAGCGGCCAAAGACGGGAAGCCGGCGAAAGCGGCAAAGCCGGAAAAAAAGCCAAAAGCGGAATAGGTTTCCGACCGAATATTTTTTCTCAAAGCCGCAGAAATCTTTCTGCGGCTTTTTTTTTGCGCAAGGCCGTTTGCCGGTTCTCTTTTTTGACAAAACTCTTTGACCACCGGGCGCGGCTCTGTTTTGCTTCCGCGAAACAGGAATGGTTCCAGACTATTTTTATCCAGCCACGGTTGCGATTTGCCTGGCGGTGATTGTGGTGGCGTATTTTTTGAACAATCCGCTCCGGCACGGCGGCTGGTTCATGTTCCGCCGCTTCATCAACTGGTTTCCGCTGGGCATGACCTACGCGTTTCTGTGCATGGGACGCTACAATTTGATTGTCGCCAAAGGCGCGCTGGGCACGCTGATGTCCAAGGAGGATTTGGGCATCATTTTTGCCGCCGGCACCTGGACTTATGCGCTGTCGTTTCTGGTCAACGGCC
>DATCBW010000278.1:0-24870 GCA_036511615.1 Verrucomicrobiia bacterium
GCTCCGGCACGTCCACCCCGCCGCTGAACGTGTAATCCCGCGTCCGCTCGCGTCCGAATTCTTTCACCACACGGTCTTCGAGCGAGTGAAACGTGATCACCGCCAGCCGCCCGCCGGGCTTCAAAATTTTCACCGCCGCATCCAGCCCGCGTTTCAGCGAGCCGATTTCGTCGTTCACCGCGATGCGCAGCGCCTGAAAAACTTTCGTCGCCGGATGCGCTTTTTTTCCGAGGCGCGGCGCGAGCCGTTCGATCAGCTCCGCCAGTTGCCGCGTCATTTCAAATTTCCGCAGCGCGCGGTCGTGGACAATCGCCTTCGCAAACCGTCGCGACTCGCGTTCGCCGCCAAACTTCCAAAAAATTCCCGCGAGTTCTTCCGCGCTTTCGCCGTTGACCAGATCCGCCGCCGTCAGCGGCTGCCGGTCGTCCATCCGCATGTCCAGCGAGCCGTCGTTCTGAAAACTGAATCCGCGTTCCGCGTTGTCCAGTTGCGGCGAACTCACGCCCAGATCCAAAAGCACGCCGTCACAACCCGCCGCTGGAATCCATTCCGCCATTTCCGAAAAATTTCCGCGCCGCAATTCAAACCGTCCCGCGAATTTTTCCGCCAGCCGCGCCCGCGCGGCTTCAAGAGCGGCGCCATCGCGATCGCACCCATACAGCCATCCAGTCGGCGAACTCGCGGTCAGCAACTGGGCCGCGTGCCCAGCTCCACCGAGCGTCCCGTCGGCGTAACAGCCTTTCGGCTGCGGCTTCAGCGCGCCCAGCACCTCCGCCGCCATCACTGGTCTGTGAATGAATTCTGGCACTGCGCATTTTTCAAATGGTGTTCAACTGGTGTTCGCCCAGAATGCCCGGCGGCATCGCCGCCGGCGCGGCGGAACGCGATTTTACCGGCACCACTTCGACATCGGCATCCGAAAGATCGTTGTGCAAAACCTTCACGGCATCCAGGGAAAGCTCGGTCTGCACGGCGTTCATCATTGGCGGCGCTACCGGCTCCGGCGCACGAAATGGATTCAGCCGGGCCGTCCAACCGCCGACGCGCGCAGGCTTGGCGGCGACCAGAACTGGCTTTTTCTGCGCCTTGATTGCAACCGGCACCGAATTTTTATCAGCCTCCGGCGCATCCGCCGGCTGTGCGGACTCCGGCGTCTTCGGCGTGAACGGATTTTTTTCCGCGTTAAACTTCGGCAGATACACTTGTTTGTTCCGGCGATATTCCGCCGTCTTGCATCCGCCAAAAAAACTTTTCCCGGTGCCTAGTAATTTTCCCAGTTTCATGGTTACTCCATCAGTTTGAAGGCTTCGTGCGCGACCACCGCGTCCGCCGCCTTGACGTTTTCGTAACGGGCCGGATTCCAAATCTCAAAACGATCGAGCAGCCCAACCAGCACTGCATCGTCCTTGATGCCCGCCGCCCGGGCCATTTCCTCCGGCAGGCAAATCCGTCCCGCCTTGTCCAAAGTCAACTGCACCGACTCGCTGCCGATGAACCGTTTCAGGACGACCTTGTTCGGGTCGCCGTTGGGCATTGCATCCAGGCTGGCTTTGAGTGTGGCCATTTCCGCCGGCGGCATCACCCGCAGACAGGCGCCCGCCTGATGCTTCGGCCAGAGAATCACCGTCAGTTCCGTGCCGTCGGTTTCGGGCCGCCACTTCGCCGGAATCTGGACGCGCCGTTTCTCATCAACTCCATGCCGGTAGCACGAGTTGTAATAAGTCTGGCCCTGTTGCACGTCCGTCATATTTATTCACACAATTTCCTAAAACCGCCCATATCACCCACAACGCCCCAATATAAACCACTTTACCCCACCACTTGTCAACCAAAATCCGCCCTGAAAATGCGGATTTATTCAAAAGTTATTCACAATTTCTGTGAACTGTGAATTGTCAGCCCCTACCCTGCTCCGTTACGCTCGCGCCGATGCAAACCGCCGATTTCCATTTTAATCTGCCGCCCGAACTCATTGCACAGCAGCCCGCCAAGTGTCGTGACGGTTCGCGACTGCTCGTTTTACAACGAAAAAGTGGAAAAGTCGAGCATCACCGGTTCACCGAGCTGCCAGACTTTTTTCAACCCGGCGACGTTTTGGTTTTGAACAATTCGCGCGTGATTCCGGCACGGTTGCACGGCGCGAACGCCAAAACCGGCGGACAATTTGAGATTTTGCTGCTCGAAGAAAATTCCGCAAACGACTGGTGGGCCATGATGCGACCCGGCAAACGCGCCAAAATCGGAGCGCAAATTCAATTGCAAGAAAAAAACGGGGCGCAAACAAAAATTATTGCAACCGTCATCGGCCTGAATGACGAAGGCCACCGTCGTCTGCAATTTTGCGGCACAGAAAATCTCCTTCAAGAGCTCGAAAAACTGGGTGAAATGCCGCTGCCACCATACATCGAACGCCCCAGCGAGTTGCCGGAAGATAAAGAGCGTTACCAGACCATTTTCGCAAAGCCCGCCGGCTCTGTCGCCGCGCCCACGGCGGGCCTGCACTTCACGCTGGAAGTTCTCGAAAAGTTTCGGGTGCGTGGCGTCAAAATTTGCTTCGTCACGCTGCACGTCGGCGCGGGAACTTTTCTGCCGGTGAAGACGGAAAACGTCGCCGATCACAAGATGCACGCGGAGCGTTTTGAGATCGGCAAAGAAACTGTTTCCGCCGTCAATGAAGCGAAAAAAAATGGACGCCGTGTCATCGCCGCCGGCACCACCGTGACACGCGCGCTCGAAACTGTCGCGCGACAGAACGCTGGAACACTCAATGTTTATGAGGGAAAAACTGACATCTTCCTTTTTCCGCCGGCGCGGTTTCAAATCGTGGACGCGCTGCTGACGAACTTTCATCTGCCGGAGTCCACCCTGCTGATGCTGGCCTGCGCGTTCGCCGCGCCGGGCGAAAAAGTTCGCGGACGCGACCTGGTTTTGTCAGCCTATGCGGAGGCAGTCCGCGAGCGTTACCGTTTTTTTAGCTACGGTGATGCCATGCTCATCCTGTGAAGCCAAAATTAAAAAATGTAAGTTCAAAACTGCCGTTCGTGCTCGTCAACATGGCGATGACGGCGGACGGAAAAATCGCGACGGCAAACCGCGCGGTCCATTCGTTCGGCAGCACGCGGGATTTGAAACATCTTTACGAACTGCGCGCGACGGCAGATGCCGTGATGTGCGGTGCGCGAACGGTGGAAATTTCCGGAACAATTTTGGGTGCGGGCGGGGCAAAATTCCGCCGGCGGCGACGGCAGAACGGGCTGGCAGAATATAGTTTGCGGGTCATCGTCAGCGGCAGCGGCTCAATTGATCCGGCAGCGCCCATTTTCCAGAAGAAGTTTTCGCCGATCATCGTGCTGACGACAAAACGCGCCTCGGCCAAGAAACTGACCGAACTCCGCGCCCTCGCGGATGACATAAAAGTTTGCGGCAAAACCGAGATTGATTTCCGCGCCGCCCTGCGCTGGCTGCGCGCAAAGTGGGGTGTGAAACGGCTTTTGTGCGAAGGCGGCGGCGAATTGAACGACGCGCTGTTCCGGGCGGATTTGGTGGATGAAGTTCATCTGACAATCTGCCCAAAAATTTTCGGCGGGCGCGCCGCGCCGACGATCGCGGATGGACTTGGCTTTCAACGGCTCACGGACGCGACAACGTTTGAATTGACTTCGTTGAAACGCAAAAAGGCCGAGTTATTCACCGCTTTTTCCCGGCGGAAAAAGAGTGCTTTTCGCTGATTAGCACCGGGAGCCGCTTTTGAATCATGTTGGTTTTCAATCAACTGCGAGCCTGCACAAATTTGTTCAGGCTGGACGAATTTTCATTATCAGATCTTTGCTTTCCACGGCGTCGCCGTTTTGCACGCAGATTTCGTCCACCACGCCGTCGAACGACGCATAGATCGTGGTCTGCATCTTCATGGCTTCGAGCGTGAGCAGCTTGTCGCCTTTCGCGACCTTGGTGCCGACGCTCACGGCGAGCGCGGTGACGAGGCCGGGAATCGGCGCGCCGACTTCGGCGGGCTTGGCGGGATCGGCCTTCACGCGCGCCTTGACGGTGGGCTTGGCAGACTTGTCCACGATGGACAACTGCCGCACCATGCCGTTCAATTCAAAGTTCACCGCGCGTTTGCCTTCGGGATCCGCGTCGCCAAGGTTGACGAGCCGGATGAACAACGTCTTGCCCGGCTCGATCTCGACGGAAACCTCCTGGCCGGCTTTCATGCCGTAAAAAAAAGCCGGCGTGGGCAGCACGGACAAATCGCCGAAATCGCGTTCCATTTTCGCGTAGCCCGCGAACACCTGCGGATACATGACGTGGCTGAAGACGTCGTCCAGCGTTGCGTCGCGCTTGAGCTTCGCGGAAAGTTCCTCCTCAATTTTTTTGAAGTTCAAAGATTTCAGCGACGCGCCCAGACGGCCTTTGATCGGCTTGCGATTGCCGAGAACGACATGCTGCAATTTTTTCGGCCAGCCGCCCATCGGCTGACCAAGTCCGCCGGAAAGCATGTCAATCACGGATTCGGGAAACGGCACGCTGCCGGGTTCCAGGTTCAAAACGTCGGCGGGCTTGATGCCGCGCGTGATGAGAAACATCGTCATGTCGCCGACGACCTTGCTGCTCGGCGTGACTTTCACGATGTCGCCGAACAACTGGTTCACCTCAGCGTAAGTGCGCGCGATTTCCGGCCAGCGGTGCGCCAGGCCCATTCCTGCCGCCTGTTCTTTGAGATTGGTGAATTGTCCGCCGGGCATTTCGTGCAGATAAACTTCCGCGCTGCCGGCGCGCGGCGCGGTGTCGAACGGCGCGTAAAAACTGCGGACGTGTTCCCAGTAATCGGCGAACTCGTTCAGCACATCCAAGTCCAAACCGGTGTCGCGCTTGGTGAATTGCAGCGCGGCGACGATGGAATTCAAGTTCGGCTGGCTGGTCGAACCGGACATTGAAGCAATCGCCAGATCAGCAATGTCCACGCCCGCTTCGGCGGCGGCCAAAACGGACGCGGCCGCGATGCCGCTCGTGTCGTGCGTGTGAAAGTGTATTGGAATTCCAATTTCTTCCTTCAACGCCTTCACCAGCGCGTGCGCGGCGGCGGGTTTGCACAGGCCAGCCATGTCCTTGATGGCCAGAATGTGCGCGCCCATGCGCTCCAGTTCCTTCGCCAGCTTGACGTAATACTTCAGCGAGTATTTTTTGCGCGACTGGTCGAGGATGTTGCCCGTGTAACAGATCGCCGCTTCGCAGACGGCGTGAGTTTCGTTGACCGCTTCCATCGCGACCTTGAGGTTCGGCAGATAATTCAGCGAGTCGAACACGCGGAAAATGTCCATGCCCGCCTCGGCGGAATTTTTCACGAAACCGGCGACGGCGTTGTCGGGATAATTGGAATAACCGACCGCGTTCGAGCCGCGAAAGAGCATCTGGAAACAGATGTTCGGAATCCGCTCGCGCAACGCACGCAGCCGCTGCCACGGGTCTTCGTGCAAAAACCGCATCGCCGTGTCGAACGTCGCGCCGCCCCACATCTCCAGGCTGAACAAATTCGGCGTGCGGCGCGCGACGGCGTCCGCCACGGCAATCATGTCGTAGCTGCGCAGCCGCGTGGCGAAGAGTGACTGGTGCGCATCGCGGAACGTCGTGTCGGTGACGAGCAACTGCTTTTGCTTGAGTGTCCACTCGGCGAATTTCTTCGGGCCGAGTTCGAGCAGCAATTGCCGCGTGCCGGGCGGCGGCGTTTGCTTGCGGTCGCTGACCGGCACGCGCGCAGGCAAAAGCGTTTCCTTCGGCACATAACCTTTCGCCTGCGGATTGCCGTTCACTGTCACGTCGCCAATGAAGGTCAGCAGCTTCGTCGCGCGGTCGCGCTTGGTCTTGAGGTTGAAAAGCTCCGGCGTGGTGTCAATCAGCGTGGTCGTCGCCTGGCCGCTGATGAAGACGTCGTTGTGTATGACGTTTTCCAGAAAGGGAATGTTCGTCTTCACGCCACGGATGCGGAACTCACGGAGCGCGCGGTCCATGCGCTGCAACGCGGCTCCGAACGTGCGCGCCGACACCGTGAGCTTCACCAGGAGCGAATCGTAAAACGGCGTGATGACCGCGCCGCCGTAACCCATGCCGCCGTCGAGCCGCACACCGAATCCGCCCACGCTGCGATAAGTCAGGATGCGCCCGTAGTCGGGCTGAAATTTATTTTCCGGATCTTCCGTCGTGATGCGGCACTGGACGGCGTAACCATTGCGAGCAATATCCTCCTGTGCCGGAATCCCGACCTCCGGCCCGTGCATCGGCTGGCCGTCGGCGATGAGAATCTGCGAGCGCACCAAATCAATGCCGGTGATGACTTCCGTGACCGTGTGTTCGACCTGGATGCGCGGATTCATCTCGATGAAGAACCAATCCTTCGTGTCGAGGTCGTAAAGAAATTCCACCGTGCCGGCGTTATTGTATTTCACCTCACGGCAAAGTTTCACCGCCGCGTAACACAGTTCCGCGCGGACGTTTTTGTCAATGTCCACGCTCGGCGCGATCTCAATGACCTTCTGATGCCGCCGCTGCACCGAGCAGTCGCGCTCGTGCAAATGAACGACGTAACCATGTTTGTCGCCGAGAATCTGCACCTCGATGTGCTTCGCGCGCGGAATGTAGCGTTCCAGAAACACCGCTGGATTGCCGAACGCGCGGCCTGCCTCGCCCTGCGCCTCGTCGAGCAAATCCGCCAGGTCCGCCGGCTTGTGAACCACGCGCATTCCGCGTCCGCCGCCGCCGAACGCCGCCTTGATGATGAGCGGAAAGCCGATTTCCTTCGCGACCTTGAGCGCCGCGCCGCGATCTTCAATGGCGTCCTCCGTTCCCGGCAGCACCGGCACGCCGACTTTTTGCGCGAGTGCGCGGGCGGCGGTTTTGTCGCCCATCGTGCGGAGCAATTTCTCATCCGGCCCGACGAAAATGATGCCCGCTTCGGCGCAGGCTTTCGCAAACTCGGCGTTCTCCGACAGAAATCCGTAGCCCGGATGGATGAAGTCCACTTCCTTTTCCTTCGCCAGCGCGATGATGCCGGGAATGTCCAGATACGCGCCGACCGGGCCTTTGCCTTCGCCGACGACGTAAGCCTCGTCCGCCTTGAAACGATGGATGGCGAGCCGGTCCTCGGCGGCGTAAATGGCGACGGTGCGGAAACCCAGTTCCGTGGCCGCGCGAAAAACGCGGATGGCGATTTCGCTGCGGTTGGCGACGAGCAATTTTCTCTGGCGCGGCGGCGTGGCGTTGAAACTCATATTTACAAGCGCAGATGAAAGCTAAAAACGTGCAGGCAATCAATGCGGGAAATTAAACGCCCGAAAGATTGCAACGTCCGCTTCTCCCTCGCCCCTCGGAGGGGGAGAGGGCTGGGGTGAGGGTGGGATCAACCACGAAATACACCAAACACACGAAAATCACGGCAAAGATTCCGTCTTGTCTTTCTTTCGTGTAGTTCGTGTGTCTCGTGGTTAAAAAATCAGTAAACCAGCACCAGCACCGCCGCGTCCTGCGCCGACTTCACGACGTCCTCAAACTTCTCATCCGCCGTGTTGGGCGCTTTGAGCTTGTGTCATGGGTGCGGAATTGAATTCGGCCAATAGATTCCACGGTTTGGGAATTGCTCAAACGGTTGGGATTATGCAAATGACATAAGCGAATAGTTGCAAGGCATTGATTGCAACCAGTTAGGAGATTATCGGCGGTTCTTGCGGCCTGTCTTGATGACTTTGCGCCAGTCGCGCGGCGGTTTGACCTTCAGCACTTCGCGCAACGCGGCTTCCGGGTCAAAGGCGAATACCAGCGGCTTGTCCTCCCAGTCGGGCAACAGGCGCTTTGTGCCGTCGGCAAGGCGAAACGGTTTCCAGTCTTTAGGCGCGGTGGCAAGTCTGGGTTTGGGCATAGCAAAACTACGGTTCAATTGATTTGACGGCATTTTCCTGTTCGCTAATTGTTGGAATATCGAAAAGGGCATATTTCAAGAACCCAGTTTTATTCCAAGTTCCGTTGTCTGAACTCGATGAAAAATCTGAAAAGATTTGCCCCTGCGTTAATGCGAGCCACTTCATCGAAATTTCGTAACCGTGATTGCGTTTGTCGGTGAGGATATAAGCATCATCCGTCATTGTGTAATGTCTCTTTGGAAGATAATTGATGTGGCCGGCTTGCATAAATCATGCGTTTCAAGCAGGCGGCGGAACTTCAAGAGCGTGGTGGCATCCGGCACGCCCTCGGCGTTCAGATCAATGCGGGCAAAGCTCTGGAGGGCCTGGCTGTCGTAGAGCGCGTCTTCGAGGGCTTCATCGGCCAGCCCATACCATTGCTGGAGAAAATAGACCCGCAGCATCCGCTCCAGTCCGATGGGTGGGCGCCCGCGTTCGCCCTTGGGATAGAAGGGTTCGATGACGGCCAGCAGTTTCGCCCACGGAAGGAGGGCTGCCATGCGCGCGAGAAACTTTTCGCGGCGGGTCGTTTTCTTTTTGGTGGCAAACTCGGCTTGGGAAAAACTCGGCTGATGGGTCATGCCTGCAAGTTTAAGCCACCCGCCCGCCCGCGTCGCCACCAAATCAAAACAAATGGATTAAATCAGCGTTTCCCTAAATCCTGCGTTCCGAATAAGCGAAGCTCTAAAACAGTGAAAAGCCCTTTGAGTCAGACACACGGCGCGGTCTGTTCGTCCAACTTTGCTCATCACAAGCTCTATGAGCGCGTGCGGCGTAAGAATTTTTTCCGCCTCGCGATCTTCAATGGCAATGTCGAAGGTTTCTTCGACTTTCATCACAATCTCTACGGCGTCGAGTCCCATAACTTAAAGTTTGGACACCGGAATTTTTTATTTCATCCGGTCGAAATTCTTCTGGAGAATCTGCCAGTCTTTCAGGCCGGTGACCTTGCTCTGGAACGATTTGTTGATCTCGGCTTCCTTCGCGTTCTTGGTCGGCTTGCTGACCTTGTGGAAAATGCCGAAGTAGCCGGGGAACGGTTCACCCGCGAGTTTGTAAGCCGCGAGTTCGTCGGTCACGTCGTGCGTCTTGGGCACTTCATTGAACACGCCGCCTTTGCGCGGGTTGCTCGCGTCAAACGCGCCTTCGTAAAATTCCACGCATTCGCTCAAGCATTCAATGAAGCTGAAACCGTCATGATCCATCGCGGCTTCCATCATCGCCAAAACATGATTCGGATTTGTGGAAGTCGTGCGCGCGACGAACGTGGCGCCGGCGGAGATCGCCTGCTTCATCGGATTGATGGGATAATCCACCGCGCCCCACTGGTCGGTCTTGCTCTTGAAACCGAGCGGCGACGTGGGCGACGTCTGTTTCTTCGTGAGGCCGTAAACCCAGTTGTCCATCACGCAATAGGTCAGCTTGATGTTTTTGCGCGCGGTGTGGGTGAAATGATTTCCGCCGATGGAGAAGGCGTCGCCGTCGCCGCCGAAAACAAAGACGTGCAAATCGGGACGCGAAAGGGAAATGCCGCTCGCGAACGGCAGCGCGCGGCCGTGAATGTAATGTGCGCCATGTGCCTGCACAAAATACGGAAAACGGCTGGAGCAGCCGATGCCCGCGATGGTCGTGATTTTCTCGTGCCACATCTTGCGCTTTTCAATCAGCTTGAAATACAGCGCGAGCACGGAAAAATCGCCGCAGCCGGGACACCAGGTTGGATGGTCGGCGGCGATTTCTTTTTTGGTCAGGCCCTTGCGTTCGCCATTGTCGGGCAGGGCGGGCGCGGCCACATTGGTTATGTTGCCGGCGCGTTCGGGAGTTTCAGTCAAAGTTTGGCTCATATAAATTTAGATGGTAAAGCGTTGGCGCGGTTCAAATTCACAGTTTGCGCAGTCCGGCAGTCACGTTGGTTTTGGCGCGTTCGAGGATTTCCTTCACCTTCCAGGTGAGGCCGTCGGTCTTGTTGATGCCGTGGATTTTCGGGTCGCAATAGCGGGAGCGGAGCAACGCGCCGAGCTGGCCGAAACCGTAAAGACCTTCGTCGTTCATTTCAACGACGAGAACGTGATTGAAGCCGGAGAAAATGTTTTCCAGTCCGTTGGGCAGCGGATTGACGTGACGAATGTGAATCGAGGAAACGCTGTCACCGGCGGCGCGGGCGCGATCCACGGCCTCCTTGATCGGGCCTTCGGTGGAACCCCAGCCGACCAGCAGGACGTTGCCTTCCGGCGGGCCGTAAATTTTCGGCACGGGCAGCGTGGCACCGAGCGCCTGCAATTTTTTCCGGCGCTTGGCCGTCATCTGCATGTGCAGTTTCGGCGAGCCGGTCGGATGGCCGAGTTCGTCGTGTTCGAGACCGGTGACAATCGGGTATTTGCCGCTGGTGATTTTCGTTCCCGGCGGAAGGTGGTGCGTAATGCCGTCGGCAGGCGACAAATCGTAAGCTTTGTGATCGGCAACGGGCGTGAAGTCCGGCGAAATGTCCTGGCAGACTTTTTCGAGGTTCGGCTCGATGAACGCCTCAATGCGCGTGGCAATTCCCTGGTCGGTCAAAATAATCACCGGCACGCTGTATTTGCGCGCGATGTTGACGGCTTCAATCGCCATGTAAAAACAATCTTCAACATTCGCGGGCGCGATGACGACGCGCGGTGAATCGCCGTGGCCGCCAAAACAGGCAATGTTCAAATCGGACTGCTCAATGTTTGTCGGCATTCCGGTCGAAGGGCCGCCGCGCTGCACGTCCACAATCACCAGCGGCATTTCGGCCATGACCGCCCAGCCGAGTGCCTCGGTCTTGAGCGAAATTCCCGGACCGCTCGAACCCGTCACCGCGACGCGGCCAGCATAGCTGCCGCCAATTGCCATTGAGATGGCGGCGATTTCGTCTTCGGTCTGCACAAAGGTGCCGCCGTATTTGGGCAGTTCGCGGCGCAGCAGTTCCATGATGTCCGACCACGGCGTGATCGGATAGCCCGCGCCAAAACGCACGCCCGCCGCAATCAAACCGTAGCCGAGCGCTTCGTTGCCGTTCATCACGACTTGATGGCCGTCTTTTTTCTGGCTGGCCACGAATTTGAAAGTATCGAGCACGTTGCCGATCGGGTTCGCGTAGCCGGCATGAAACGCGGCGAGCGCGTTGTTGAGAATGCTGGGGTCTTTGCCGGTGAAGCGTTCGCCAATGAGTTTTTCCAGTTTCGGAATGTTCAAATCGAACATCTTGGCAATGAGCCCGAGCGCGAAAATGTTTTTACCCTTGTCCTTGGCCGTGCCGCCGATGGCTTCCACCGTCAGGCCGGAAATCGGAATGCCGAGGTGGTGATAATCCTTTTTCAGTTCTTCCTTCGGCACAACATGGTCGGAATCGAACAGCACGATGCCGCCTTTCTTGAGCGAGGTGATGTGGCCCTCGTAAGAATGTTGGTAAAACGCCAGCAGCACGTCCGCCTCGTCGCCGGAACTCAACACTTCGCCGCTGCCCATGCGAACTTGGAAAATGGACGGCCCGCCCGAAATCGTGGCGGGAATCGTCATGAACGTCATGACTTCCTGTTCGCTGCGGCCGGCCAGGCGCGCCAGAAAACCGCCGATGGCCTGGATGCCATCCTGCGAATTGCCGGCGATGCGGATCACGACTTCATTGATGGACGAAACTTTCGGCGCGCCGCCCGGTGAGGGCACCTTTTCAATTGTATCACTCATGGAACCTCGAATTAAAAGTTGACTGTTCTGCAAGGGAACTGGCGACTGAAACGATTATCAGTGCGACACCATTGCCTTAATACGTTAAGCACCACAGCCGAACGTGTCAAATTCTAATGCAATGTATATCTTGCTGTAGAAAAGGTATTTAGACGATTCGCCTAAATCCGCCGAACCAGGCAAAAACAATGAATTAGAACACATTATTTCGCCTGCCGACAGCATCAGCGCATTCGGCGGCTTGCGGAACTGCCGGCCGGTGCGTTAGCGTGCGGCTGTCACATGACTTTGCAGGAACAATACGACGACGCCATGTTCGATTTCAGCCGGGGCGATTTCGACGGCGCAATCGTGAAGTTGAAAAGCGTCCTCGCGCAGGATGCGGCGCAGTTCGACGCGCAGCTCGCGCTCGGCATGGCGTTTTACCGACAGGGCGATTTCAAGTCCGCGATTGCCGAAGGCCACAAGGCTGAAAAACTGCGCCCGAAGGAACAGCTCGTTCACACCAACCTCTCGCTGTTTTACATGAAGTCCGGCGACAAGGTGACGGCGGAGAAACACGGCCTGCAGGCGCGCATTGCCGGCTGGCGCGCGGAAAACCAGGCCGTGCAGTCCAGCACGCCCGGCGCGAGAACGGAAGCCGACACGGAATTGCAGATGGCCAAACCCAAGCCGCCGCCGGTGAAAGTCATCCGGATGCCCGACAAATTTCCCGAACAGCCGTGGAAGAAGAAATGAGTTGATAGTTTTCAGTTGATGGCTGATAGAATCACAAAATGAAATCCGCCTACGAACTTGCGATGGAGCGTTTGAACAAAACTTCGCCCGCAACCAAACTGACTGCGGCGCAGAAAAACGAACTCGCCGAACTGGATTCCCAATATGCCGCGAAAATCGCCGGGCGCGAGATTGCGTTGAACTCTGAAATAGCCAAAGCTGCCGATGATTTTGCCAAGGAGGAATCGTTGCGCGAGCAGCTTGTGACCGAGCGTAAAAAGCTTCAGGCCGAACTGGAGGAAAAAAAGGAACAGATTCGCCGCGCCGACTGAAGAACGCTGGACAAAAACCCAAGCGCAAAACAAAGTCAGAAACATGGACAGAATCTTTCAGGTTGACGTTCCGCGTCAATCGGCCTAGTAATCGGTTCAGCCATGAACACGAACTCCTTCTTTAATTGGTTCTACTGCTCTCCAATTTTCCGCCTCACCCGCCGTCATGCTGGTCGCGCTGGCTTTGTGCAGCCTCACTTCCTGCGGCAGGAAACCTAGCGCGCCTACCAGCGGCCATCCGAAGAACAGTGAAATTCACGACGCGGCTCTGCATGGTGACTTGGGAAAGGTTAAAGTGCTGCTTAAGGCCAATCCCGATTTGGTTTTCAGCAAAGACAGTGGCGGCGACACTCCTTTGCATCTTGCGGCGATGAAGGGTCAAAAGGACGTGGCGGAATTGCTGTTGGCCAACAAAGCCGACGTCAACGCCAAGGACGGGGACGGCTCGACGCCTTTGCACCTTGCGGCGATGAGCGGCTATAAGGATGTGGTGGAATTGCTCCTGGCCGATGGAGCCGACATCAATTCCAAGGACCGGGCCGGCTCGACACCTTTGTTCTTGGCGGCATTGAACAAAGAGACGAACGTGGTGGAATTGCTCCGGGTCAACAACGCCGATTACGACGTTTTTGACGCGGCTGCAATTGGCGACTTGGAAAAGGTCAAGACGCTGCTCAAAGACAATCCTGATTTGGTTTCCAGCAAAGACCATCAGGGCGATACACCTTTGCACTTGGCGGCGCATGAGGGCCACAAGAACGTTGCGGAATTGTTGCTGGCCAACAAAGCCGGGGTAAATGCAAAGGACAACATGGGCTGGACGCCTTTGAACATGGCGATAGTTAATGGCTACAAGGATGTTTTGGAATTGCTGCTTGCACATGGAGCCGATGTCAATGTGAGGGATAAACAGAATCAGACGCCCCTGCACCATGCGGCGTTTTATGGCAAGAAGGACGTGGTGGAGTTGCTGTTGGCCGGAAAAGCCGATGTCAACGCCACTGACAATCATGGCCAAACACCTTTGCACTTGGCGTCATTTTTTGACCGCAAAGACGTGGCAGAGCTGCTGCTTAGCAGCAAAGCTGACGTCAATGCCAAAGAAAATAATTTCGGTTGGACACCGTTGCACTTGGCGGCGAGGGGCGGTCGCAAGGGCATGGTAGAGTTGCTTGTGGCGAACAATGCCGATGTCAACGCCAAAGATAATAAGGGCGAGACGCCTTTACATCTGGTTAAGAACCACAAAGACGTGGCGGACCTGCTGCGCCAGCACGGTGGACAGGAATAAATGGCAAAGCTGCAAAACTCTTTGTTCCTTGGTTACTTTGTTGTTCATCAGTCTCGCTCTCGACACCCTGCCCGCTGATTGTTAGCGTCTCGCCATGAATATTCTCGTCACTGGCGGCGCGGGCTTCATCGGCTCGCACGTTTGCGAACGCCTCCTCCGCGACGGTCATTCCGTCTGGGCGTTCGATGACTTGAATGATTTCTACGATCCGCAACTCAAGCGCCGCAACCTCCGCGAAATCCAGTCGCTCGCCCCGTGGAATAATTCGGACCAGGACGCAGCGACAACAGATAGCCCGGCCCATTCCACGGGGCGAGCCAAACCGTTTGAATTTTTCCACGGTGATTTGTGTGACGCGGATGCGGTGAACGAAATCTTTTCGTCCGCCAAATTCGATCAGGTCATTCATCTTGCCGCGCGGGCGGGCGTGCGGCCCAGTCTGGAGCAGCCGGCGCTTTACCAGCGCGTCAATGTCGAGGGCACGGTCAACGTCCTCGAAGCCGCGCGCAAAACCGGCGTGAAAAAAATCACCATCGCATCGTCGTCGTCGGTTTATGGCGTCAATGCGAAGGTGCCGTTCAGTGAGAGCGACCCGATTTTTTCCGCCGTTTCGCCCTACGCCGCCAGCAAGCTTGCGTGCGAGGCGCTCGGCCACACCTGGCATCACGTTTACGGAATGGACGTGGCCATGTTGCGCTTCTTCACGGTCTATGGCCCGCGTCAGCGGCCTGATCTGGCCATCCACAAATTCACGAAGCTGATTGACGCTGGCAAACCGATTCCCGTTTTCGGCGACGGCAGCACGGCGCGCGATCACACGCATATTTCGGACATTATTGAAGGTGTCATCGCCTGCACGCAGCGCGAGTTTGGCTTTGAAATTTTCAACCTCGGCGAATCGCAGACGGTGAAATTGTCCGAATTGATCTCGCTGATTGAAAATGCGCTCGGCAAAAAAGCGGTGATTGACCGGCAGCCGCTCCAGCCTGGCGACGTGCCAATAACTTTTGCAGACATTTCCAAGGCGCGGGCCAGGCTCGGCTATCATCCGAAAGTGAAGGTGGAAAAAGGGATTCCGCTTTTTGTTGATTGGTTCCGCAAAAACCGGCAGTAATATGCGCAGTCAAAAGGCAACATGAGCAACCAAAACATCATCCGCCCGCCGCTGGACGAAGCGATGGCCGCGTGGAAGAACTGTCTCGACAGCCACGGAATGTCTTCCGAACCGCTCTGGATTTTTTCCGAGAACCTGTGCATCGAGCATTCGCGCGCGGTGCCGGGCAGCTACCTGTTCGGCTTCCAGACAAAATTCACGCCGCCGGACGAGGATGCGCTGGAGATCGCCTACGACCATTTTTGCGCTACGGACGCGCGGATCGTTTTCTACCGGCTCGGCTCGGTGCCGCGAAAATCCGTGTGCATCCTGTTGTGCGATGCGTGGTTCGAGGAAAGGAACGCGCGCGACGGTTTTGTGCGGCGGGACGACTGGAAAATCTCCTTCCATCCCGGCTTCGCGGGCGACATCGAGGAAGTGACCGACCTGACGCGCTGGGTGCGCCGCGTGAAACGCGACCGGGCGTTCCACGACTTCGACTTCGGGATGGCGCTGGAAACGGTGGACGAGATCCGGCTGCACGGACGCCCGCTGCTGCCTTATGAGCGGATGGCGCAAAGGATGTTGAACCGGCTGCGGCGGATGCTCGGCCAGCCGGAATAAATTATTTCCCGGCGTGCCGGAACTTTCCGCATCAAATCTGTCGCGCGTTTTTTGAAATTCGTCCCGCGTGTCAAATCTCTGGACTGGATTGCACCAAATTTGGCCGTATTCCTCCCGCCGGCAGCCTGCGCGTGTTGGCCTGGCTTATGCTGAAAGTGCGGCATGACAAATACCGATTTCATCGTCCGCGAAAAAAGCGGAGTCAACTACATCACGCTTGCGCCCTCGCACAGGCCCGAGAAAACCCGCTTCGGTGTCATTGACGCCGCGCTCCTCCTGGGATTTCTGGCCGCCTTTGTGGGGCTGGTTTTCCTGTTGTCGAAATAATTTTCGGAGACAACAGTTGCCCGGCCAGCCAAAGTTGTTTTGCCTTCCAGGTGAACTGACCCATTCGCAGACCAACCCCTCGGGGCAGCTTCGCGTCTTGGCGAACAAGGAGTGTGTTTCACTGCCGGTTGTTCTTTTACCGGCTGGCTTTTGCCCTTGGTGAAAGCAGGGGCACAACCGGCGCGTTGGTTTTTTCCTTGGCGGCATTTTCCTTCTTGAACGCGGACCGCAGCAGCCAGTGGTGTTTTAATCCCTGCACAAAATCATCCGTGTCCGCGACTGTCTGGGAGATGCCCCAGAGCAGGTTTGAATTGGCCTGCACCTGCGCGTTCAGGTTGCTCGTGATGCCGGCCAGATTTTCCAGCGTCGCGCCGATTTGCAGAGTGAGCTGGTTCAGATTGGTGTCCGTGTTCACGAGCAGCGCATTCAGATTCGTCAACGCGCCCTGGACCTTGGAATCACCGTTCGTGCCGAGCGCCCAGACCAGCGGGCCACCCGGCGTGCGCAACTGTTCGCTGATGGCGGCAAAGTTCGACACCATTGGCCGTGCGGCGGCAATGGTGGTGTTCAGATTTGAGGTCGCGTTCGCCGCGTTGTCGAGCACGGCGGCGAGTTGGTTCGTCAGCGAGAGAAATCCCGGCAGCGCGTTTTGCACCTGCAAAACCATCGCCTGCAACTGGTCGGAAACCGGCGGCGTTTCCACGGCGCGCAGCCAGGCGCTGTCGCGGTCGGGCGTGAAATTCACATAGCGATGCACGCGGTTGTCCCAGGCGGCGACGATGTGGTTGTAATTGATCTTGTTGTCATAGACGAAAATGGAATTGGATTCGAGGTTGAACTGCGCCATGCGTTCCAGGTTCGACTGCGTGAGCATCAGGTAGGCGCCGAAAACCTTGTTGGAATTGTCATCCAGCACGTCCTGGTAAAGCTGCCAGCGGTTGGTTTCCGTGACGATGATCGCCTCCAGTTCAGGAATGGACTTCCAAACGCCCGGCTGCGTGACGACAATCGCCGGGCCGTTCGTGCCACGCGTGACTTCGAGCTGGCGCTGGTTGAGAAATCCGGCGGTGTTGATTTTCACATACGAACCGTCGCGCCAGATGTAACGGAAATAATCGCGGCGACTGTCGGCGCGAATTTCAAAGTCCACGCGCACGTTGCGCTTGTCGCCCGGCGGCATCGCTTGAATCCCGGTGATTGCCCCGACCGGAAAACCCATCATGTAAACCGGATCGCCCACGTTCAAACCGGACGAAGTTTGGACAAAGGTGTGAAACGGCGCCTTGATTTTGAACCAGCCCTTGCGCTCCGCCGTGTGATAAATGTAATAGCCAAAGCCGAACAGCAGCAGCGCCGTCGCCAGAAAAACAAACCAGCCCACTGCGCGTTCCATGCGGCTCAAGCGCGTGCGCAGTTGCGGGGTCAAATCTTGCAGTGCCATAAATTATTTCTTAATCCTAATCCTAATTTTAATCGTAATCACCAACAGATTATGATCAAGTTGGCGATTAAGATCATGAGGTCAATTCAACCGGGACGGCCATCAGTTCTTTCAGGATGGAAGGGCCGGCGGCTTCGACTTCGCGCCAGCCGCCGAGCGGAATGAATTTTTTCTCGTGCAGCAGCGCGAATTTCCGCCGGTCGTTTTGCCACGGACGCAAATCATCGGCGGTGACGGCAATCGTCATCGGCGTGCCGCCGAACCGCTCGTGACCGCGCCAGAGCTGGTCGAGAAAACGCAGCCACCATTGCAAGTGCCGCGCGCCGAGGCCGGCCAGCGGATTGTCCAGCAGCAGCGCCTCCGGCTTGAGAATCAGCGCCCGCGCGAGCGCCGCGCGCCGGTGCCAGTTCACCGGCACATTGGCCGGCGTCGAGTCCGCGAACGGTTCCAGTTCCAGCAGTTCCAGCAGCAGTTGCACCGGCCTCGCCACGTCCGCGCCCGTCAAATTTTTTTGATAGCGCAACGGCAGCGCCACATTTTCCGCGATGGTCAGCCGGCTGAACAGTTTCCCGTCTTGAAACACAAAGCCCACGCGCAGCCGCTCGGTCAGCTCCGCCTCGCCGAAATTTTTAGTGTCACTGCCAAACAGCCGGCAGTCGCCGCCCGCCGCCGGCATCAGCCCGGCGGCCAGCATCAACAAATCGCTTTTGCCGGAATGTTCCTGCCCGGCGACCACCCAGAATTCGCCCGCCGCCACCGACCAGTTCACGTCCTCGACGACCGTGAAAAACGCGTCGCGCATTGTGGCGACATTTACGCCGCACATCTCGATGACTGGAATGCCTGGGTTTTTGCTCATGTCAGCAGATATAGCAAGATGAACAGCGCATCAATCAGCACGCACACAATGACGCCCTGCGTCACCGCGCGCACCGCCACGCGCGAAACTTCTTCGAGCCGCAACGGCTGGGCGAGGCCGTGATAGCACGTTACGACGGCGATGAAAAATCCGAACGCGATGGTTTTCAACCCCAGCAGCGCAAAGTCCAGCCAGCTTAACGACTCGGCGATCTGCTTGAAATAATCCCCTGGCGTCATGGGCACGTCCTGCAAAAACGCAAACAGATAACCGCTCACCAGCGCGCCGATGATCAAATAAACCGTCAGCGAGAAAATTCCCAGCGCCATGCCGATGACGCGCGGCACGATGAGATAATGCACCGGGTCAATGCCCAGCGCCTCCAGCGCCTCGACCTCGCCCAGCGCGCGCGCCGTGCCGAGTTCGATGACGTGCGCCGTGCCGACACGCGCCAGCACCAGAAACGCCGCCAGCAACGGCCCCAGCTCACGCACAATCACAATCACCATCGTCGAGCCGAGATAATCCGTCGCGCCGACCCTGGCCAGCGCCGAAACCGTCTGCCCCACGACGAGAAATCCCAGCGCCAGCGCCACAAAGAAAAACATCGGCAGCAGCGCCACGCCCGCCCGCGCGATTTCCTGGCGGATGCGCGGACGGATGACATTGTTCGCCACGTCGGATTTTGTCAGGATGACGCCGAGCGTGATCAACGCGAACGCGCCGAGTCCTTGCACCGCCAGCAAAAAGAGGAACAGCTTGTGTCCGAGAAAATCCGTGTAGGATTTGGGCAGCGGCGCGCGACGAAACAATTGCGTGTTTGCCAGCTCGAAGGTTTTGGTCAGATTTCCGCGCACGCTGGCAGCCTAAAGCACGAATGCCCCCGGGCAAAACGGTTTTTTGCGGCAAAACATTTCCGCCGGTGCCGGTGGCTGGCGTCACTTCACATTTAACCAGCAGAGGCTGCCGGATTTTTCAATGCGTTTGCGGAGCCTCATTGTGTTCCTTGCAGCAGGCTGTCAATCGGCGCGTAATCATCGGTCAGCAAGGGCGACGTGTCGGTGGTGGGCGGGCGCAGATCCATGAAAGACTTCACCCGCAGCGAAAACGTCGGCAGTGTGACCGTCCAGGAACTGATCAATTTCTGCGACTCCTGCTCCGCGCGCGCGTAGGTGAACGGCTCATCCGATTTGGTCGCCACGAAGACGACGTTCTGGCTTTCCACGGCGGGAAACATATAAACGTGCGGAAACACTGCGCTCATTGTCCGATACATCGCGCCGATCAGCGTGGCGCGGAAACCTTGGATTTGCCCGATGACGTTGTAGGCAAGCACACCGTTGGTGCTCAAATGCTGGCTGGCCAACGTGAAAAATTCCTTCGTCGTCAACTGGCGCGGCAGCGACGAACCGTAGCGCGTGGTGGAATAGGCGTCCATCAGGATGACATCATAGATGTTGGTGGTCTGGCGCAGAAAAACGCGCCCGTCGGTGATGTGGATTTTGAGCCTGGGCGTTTCCACGACGTTGAAATACTTTTTGGCGACCTCGACGACGACCGGATCAATCTCCGCCACGTCCACCATCACGTTGGTGTAATAATGCTGGTAGGCGCGCGGGGTGCTGCCGCCGCCCAATCCCTCCATCAGCACGCGCTTAATGTCGTGGTTCCACAGCCACGGCATCTGAAAGTATTCCGTGTATTCAAAATGCCCGGTCAGCGGATTGGTCAGCGACATCGTCGTTTCCCACGAACCGTTGAAGCTCAACGTCCGCTTCCCGTTTTCATCATAAACCTGGATTTGATGGTAGGCGGAAATGCGGTCAAACTGCACCACCCGCTGCGCGCTGGATAAAAATGGCGCCAGCAACATCAAAAGGCAGACTGCGCGGATGCGGATGATTATCTTCATGTTTGTTGTTTTGTAGGACGGACTCCGCCAGTAAAAAGTTTCTGGGCACATTCAATACCCGCGATTTTCATCCGGTGCTTGGGCGTTCTGATTCCGTCCCGGTAGCCTTGCAGTTGCCGCCGAGCCAGAAATCCATTGCCAGCGCCAGTCCGGCCAGAAATAAAACCACAATGCCCATTACCCGGAAAATGGTCGTGACGTTCAGGTAATCAATGAAAATGTAGCCGGAGATGAACACTCCGCCGATGCTGCCCGCCGTGCTGGCCGCGTAAATCAGGCCGCTGACCGCGCCCACCTTTTCCAGCCGCCGCGCCGTGATGCGAATCATATACGGCGACAGGATTGCCAGAACAAAACACGGCAGGAAAAAAATCACCGCGCTGCCCAACGCCGGATCGAGTTTCATCCACACCATGGAAATGGGCTGGCCCGGCGGATGGCGGTTCACAATCGCGTTGATCAGCGGCGGCGAAATTTTTGGAATGAAGAATATGAAAAACCCGGCGGCGGCCAATGGTGCAGCCAGAAAAGCCGTCCGCTGAAAACGGTCGGCCAGCGCGCCGCCGATGGCGTAGCCCAGCGACAGCGCCGTCAGGATCATTCCAATCTGGCTCGTCCACACATAAAACGAGCTGCCGAAATCCTTGGCCAGATAAAGCACACCGATCATTTCCAAAACCATGACCACAAACCCGCCGAAAAAGACCAATATGATTGTGGCAATTCGGAGCATGGCGAAGTTTAGGAGGAATTACGCCGCGATGCCAGCGTGGAAAATTCCATTGACGGAGCGGCGCAGGATGACAATGAAACGCCTTTTTTTCAAGGCTCGGTTCAGATGGCTCTGTTCTCAAAATGTCTTCGCAACGCTTCGTAATTCGGTTGTAAATGTGACAGCACCGGCACTCTAATTTTCTTTCCATTCAATTCTCTATACGCCGAATCTTTTTTTATCTGTTCGCAACAATAAATCTCCAAAGTTTCAGGGTTTATGGATAAAAGTCCCAAATCAAATAAATCGTGAATGTCTGAACGTAATAGAAGTCCGTTGCAAACGTGATTTGTGGAAATTCCTTTGTAAGGAATGATATGAGCTGCTTCCAAAACATCTTCTATTGCAGTCCCAGTAACCGCACATTTACCTTCGTAAGCTATCAAAAGACTATTTCTAAATTTGAGCTGACCCCTGCGTAGCGCAATATTTCGTAAAGCTTTTTCTTTACCCTGTTGTAGATTTGAAGCGTTAAATTCGCCTTGCTGCTCCAAGTGTTCTTGTATTGAAACAAGTTTATCGTCTTGATGAAATTTCAGATAATGTCGGATGATTGTTTTGGCATCACTCTTGCGGCGAGCATTGAATCTGTTTCCCGTTAAATGATCAGCATCGTATTCTCGTGCGATTCCTTCCACAAAATGCGAAACGTTTTCTTCCGTTCGCATTGTGTCCAGATTTACTTCTCCCGAACCATACTTTTCAATCCATCGGACATATTGCCGATAATTATTTCTGCTGTTTGGCGTTAGCGGCAACTTTTCCAAGTAACCTGCGAAACTATTTTTCAAATGAGTTGGCATCTATTTTACATTCAACTCGCGCTGGATTCCGAATTTTTCGATGCGTTTGCGGAGCGTGGCGCGGGTGATGCCGAGCATTTTGGCGGCATGAACCTGGTTGTTGTTCGTTTCCTTCAACGCCTGGATCACCAGCTCGCGCTCGACGGCGGGGATGATTTTCAATTTCGGATCGCGTCTGGCCCACTGAAACAACTGGCGCGCGAGCGCGGCGGCGTCACCGTGGGGCAGGCTTCCAGCATGTTCACCACTGACAGGCAGGATGCCTGTCCCACCAACTTGGCCGGAAATTTCCGGAGGCAGGTCGCTCATTAAAATCGCGTCGCTCTTGGCCATGACGTGCGCGCGGCGGATGGCGTTCTCCAATTCGCGCACGTTGCCCGGCCAGTGATATTTTTCCAAAGCCTTGATGACGCTGGCGGCGACGGATTTCGGCGCGTGCTTTTGTTCGCGCGCGTTTTTTTCCAGGAAATAATTCACGAGCAACGGAATGTCGTCGGGACGTTCGCGCAGCGGCGGAATCGGAATCCGCACGACGTTGAGGCGGTAAAACAAATCCTCGCGAAATTGTTTGGCGGCGACGGCGGCTTCGAGCGGCTTGTTCGTCGCGGCGATGACCCGGACATCAACTTGAATCGGTTGATTCCCGCCGACGCGCTCGAACGTGCCGCTTTGCAGCACGCGCAGAATTTTCGTCTGCGTGGTCGGCGTCATGTCGCCGATTTCATCAAGGAAAATCGTGCCTTTGTTGCATTGCTCGAACTTGCCGATGCGCTGGTTGGTGGCGCCGGTGAAGGAGCCTTTTTCGTGTCCGAACAGTTCGCTTTCCAGCAGTTGTTCGGGAATCGCGGCGCAATTGACGGCGAGAAACGGCTGCTGGCTGCGTTCGCTGTGGTGATAAATCGCGCGGGCGACGAGTTCCTTGCCCGTGCCGCTTTCGCCGGTGATGAGCGCGGTGGCGTTGCTGACGGCGACTTGCCCGACGAGTTTGAAAACCTGCTGCATCGCGCCGCTGCGACCGATGATGCCGAGTTCGTAATCTTCCGACTGCAACAGCGGCTCGTAGGAGACGACTTGCTTCATGTCGCGCGCCGCCTTGAGCGCGTTGCCGACGAGTTCCTTGATCTTCACCGCGTCGAACGGCTTGAGCAGATAATCATACGCGCCGAGCTTCATCGCCTCGATGGCGGTCTGGGTGGTGCCGTAGGCGGTCATCAGGATGACGAGCAGTTTCGGATTGGTGGCGCGGATGCGGCGCAGGGTTTCAAGGCCGTTCATGCCGCCCATGCGCACGTCCATCAGCACGAGGTCGGGCTTGAATCTGGGGATGATCTTGAGGCCTTCCTCGCCGGACGACACGGTGGCGATTTCGATTTCCGGCGAATCAAAGATCCGCTGGAACGAATACCGCACGTCCTCTTCGTCGTCAATCAACAGCAACTTGCTCATTTGCGCGGGCAGCATAACGGATTCCGACGAAAGAAATAGGGAATTTTGCAGCGCATTTTTTGTGTTGTATTCGTCCTTTTGCCGGTGCAAAATGCTGCCTGTTCCTCAACTCAACCAAAATTGTTATGAAAAAAAATCTACTGTTCGGCATTATCACACTAATGGGCGGCTCGCTTTTGACGGCGTATGCCGGTCCCAAGGATGACGTGATTGCTGCGGCGACGAAACTCGCGGACGGCGGCAATTACACTTGGAAACAAACGGTTGACGCCGGCGAAGGCGGTTTCGGCAGCGGCGTCACTCAAGGCAAGACCGCAGCCGGCCTCACGTGGACACAAACGCCAGGCTTCGCCTTCGGCGGCGGCGATGCGCCTCCACCCACGGAACGCCTGTATCAGGGCACGAATAGCGCCACGAAGAACGCTGATGGCCAATGGCAGACGGCGGCGGAAATCGCTGCGGCAGCGGACGCCAACGGCGGTGGCGGCGGTTTCGGCGGCGGACGCGGCGGCGGGTTTTTTGGTCGCGGAGCACTGGAGCTTCCCACGACCACGATCACGAATCTGGTTGCGGGCGTCAAAGACCTCAAGGATGACAACGGCGCGCTCGTCGGCGATTTGACTGAAGATGCCGCCAAGGCAAACGTGTTCCCCGGTCGGGGTCGCGGTCGCGGCCGTGGCCCCGGCGGTCCTGGTGGCGGCGGTCCTCCCGAACCAACCAATGCCAAGGGTTCAGTGAAGATCTGGCTCAAGGACGGAGCACTCATCAAGTATGAGTTGAAGAATTCCGGAACGATGTCCTTTGGCGGAAACGATATTGACATCAACCGGACAACAACCGTTGAGTTTAGCGACATAGGCAGCACCAAGGTTGACGCCCCGGCCGACGTCGTCAAGAAACTGGCCGGCAATTAATTCGGTTTGACCGCCGCAGATAGATTGATCAACTGCGGGTAGCAGTAATTCACACCTCCCACCCGGGACTCCGGGCGGGAGGTTTTGTTTTGTGCACCCGGCAGGGCGCACTGACTGGTTGGTGGAAGTCCAATGCACACCCAGCAAGGGGAAGGGCTAGCCCGACGCAAAGGAAAAATTGGAATAAAGATTTGATGATCGCGCCGGGCGGATTTACTTTAAAGGAGTTTCTATGAAACGATTCATCTGCACGTTTGCCATTTTATTATTCGCGGCATCCAGCCTTCACGCGCAGGACTGGGCCAGGGCAAAATTGGCAAAATCCCCGCGCCATCAGGAATGGGTCAAGCTCAAGCACGGCGACCGCGAGGTGCAATGTTTCGTCGTTTATCCCGAAGTGAAGGACAAGGCCACGACCATCGTCCTCATCCACGAAATTTTCGGCCTGACCGACTGGGCGGAGGAAATGGCCGATGAATTTGCCGCCGAAGGTTACATTGTCATCGCGCCCGATTTGCTTTCCGGCAGCGTGACCAACGGCGGCACGGAGGAATTGATCAAGAGCGGCGGCAATGTCGGCAAGGCAATTCAGGCGCTCCCGCCCGCGCAGATCACCGCCGATTTGGACGCGGCGGTGGATTATGTGACGAACATTCCCGCAGCCAACGGCAAAGTTGTCGTGGCC
>DATCBW010000279.1:0-7949 GCA_036511615.1 Verrucomicrobiia bacterium
CCAGCCGCGCCTTTTTCCGCCTGCGCCTTCGCGGCGGCGGTCTTGTAAAGCTCCGCGCTCACGGCCTGCCACGCTTCGTTGAGCTTCTCGCTCGCGGATTTGATTGCCGCCGCGTCGCTGCCTTTCAAGGCTTCCTTTACCGCGTTCATCGCCGTCTCGATCTTGCCCTTGTCGTCGGCGGAAATTTTGTCCGCGCTTTCCTTGAGCAGTTTCTCGGTGCGATAAACGGAGTTGTCCGCCTCGTTGCGCGTCTGGATTTCCTCGAGCTTGGCCTTGTCGTCGTCGGCATGGGCCTCGGCGTCCTTGCGCATCTTCTCGACTTCGTCCTTCGAGAGGCCGCTGCTGGCAGTGATGGTGATTTTCTGCTCCTTGCCCGTGCCGAGGTCCTTCGCGCCGACGTGCAAAATGCCGTTGGCGTCAATGTCGAACGTCACCTCAATCTGCGGCACGCCGCGCGGCGCGGGCGGAATGTCCGCAAGCTGGAAGCGGCCGATGGTCTTGTTGTCCTTGGAAAACTGGCGTTCGCCCTGGAGCACATGAATCTCGACGCCGGGCTGGTTGTCGCTGGCGGTGGAGAAAATTTCCGATTTGCGCGCGGGAATCGTGGTGTTGCGCTCGATGAGCCGTGTGAACACGCCGCCGAGCGTCTCAATGCCGAGCGACAACGGCGTCACGTCGAGCAGGAGCACGTCTTTGACTTCGCCTTTCAAGACGCCGCCTTGAATGCCCGCGCCAATCGCGACGACTTCGTCCGGATTCACGCCCTGATGCGGCGGCTTGTTGACGAGCGTGTGCGCGGTCTCGACGACGCGCGGCATACGCGTCATGCCGCCGACGAGCACGAGTTCGTCAATCTTCGCGGCGTCAATGCCGGCGTCTTTCAAGCACGCCTTGACCGGCGCGATGGTGCGCTCGAACAGCTTGTCGGTGAGCTGCTCCATTTTGGCGCGCGTCAAAGTTTTCTGGATGTGCTTCGGCCCGCTGGCGTCTGCCGTGATGAACGGCAAATTGATGTCGTAGGTCGTGGAACTGGAAAGCGCGATCTTGGCTTTTTCAGCTTCTTCCTTGATGCGTTGGAGCGCGTCGGGCTGCTTGCGCAGGTCCATGCCGGATTCCTTTTTGAATTCGTCGAGGATCCAGTCCATGAGGCAATTGTCCCAGTCGTCACCGCCGAGGTGCGTGTCGCCGTTCGTGGCCTTCACTTCAAACACGCCGTCGCCGATTTCGAGCACGGAAATGTCGAACGTGCCGCCGCCCAAGTCATACACGGCGATTTTCTCGTCCTTCTTTTTGTCGAGGCCGTAGGCGAGCGACGCGGCGGTGGGTTCGTTGATGATGCGGAGAACTTCGAGTCCGGCGATGCGTCCGGCGTCTTTCGTGGCCTGACGCTGCGAGTCGTTGAAATACGCCGGCACAGTAATGACGGCCTGCGCGATTTTTTCGCCGAGACGCGTTTCGGCGTCGGCTTTCAGTTTGGCGAGAATCATCGCGGAAATTTCCGGCGGGGAAAATTGCTTCGGCTTGCCGTCCACTTCGACTTCGACGGCGCAATCGCCATTGGAGGCTTTCACGACTTTGTAAGGCATGCGCTTCACTTCTTCCGTGACCTCGTCGAATTTGCGGCCCATGAAGCGCTTGATGGAATAAATCGTGTTGCGCGAATTGGTGACGGCCTGGCGTTTCGCCGCGTCGCCGACGATGCGCTCGCCGGTCTTGGTGAACGCGACGACCGACGGCGTGGTGCGCTTGCCCTCGGAATTTTCGAGGACGAGCGGTTCGCCGCCTTCCATGACGGCCATGCAGGAGTTCGTGGTGCCTAAATCAATGCCTAATACTTTTGCCATAAAATGAGTTGGTAAATTGTTTTTGAATAAACTGCTTAAGGTTCTTGTGCAATTTCAATGCCGCCGGGCGAAAATATTGAACAGCATTGAAAACAAAGGGAAATCCGATGATTTTAGCCAAATCAAGTCAATGGAAAACTGTGCCACTGGTGACGCCATGGCACAGTTAAAATGAAATGGGCAGCTTTCGTGGCGCAAAGAAAGTCCTGTTCAACAACAAAGAAACGAAGAAACAAAGTGGAAAATCTTGGCTTCGTTACTTTGTTGCTTTGTTGTTCATTTATTTGCTCCCCGGTTTGACGGCAGGGGTTTTCGCGAGGTCCGGCGGCAGATGGTTCGGATCAAACGTCTCGACTTGCAATGCGATGAGACTCACCGTCGGCACGCCAAAATTCACCGCGCCGTTGGAACGATCCACCACCATCGCCACGCCGGCGACCGTGCCGCCGTGGGTGCGCACAATGTCAATCGTCTCCTGCACACGCCCGCCCTTGGTCACGACATCTTCGACCACAAGAATTTTTTCGCCCGGCGCAATCTTGAACCCGCGCCGCAAAACCAGTTTGCCTTCCTCTTTCTCGACGAAAATAAATCTCACGCCCAGTTGCCGCGCCACTTCCTGGCCGATGACGAGTCCGCCCATCGCCGGCGCAACGACCGTGACCACGCCAAGCGATTTCACTTTCGCCGCCAGAGCCGCGCCGAGTTTCTCGACGACGGGCATTTGCTGGAGCGCGAGGGCGCATTGAAAAAACTGCCGGCTGTGCAGGCCGCTGCGCAGAATAAAATGGCCTTCGAGCAGCGCGCCGCTGTCGCGGAAAACCTGGAGAACTTCGTTTTGTGTCATCGCGCGAATTTTAAGTTGAAAGGAAAAATGTTCAACCGCTAATCTGCTCCGATTGTCGCTGATTAAAAACAACTGTATCGCGCCGTCCATTTATTAGCGACCATCAGCGCAGATGAGCGGTTTAATCTGGCTTCTGAATTCCAAATTCTGAATTCTTCCGCCATGCCGAAGTGGACCAAGTTCATCATTGCGCTGCTGCTGCTGCCGGTCTGCGGCGGCGCAGCGCGGGCGTTGTGGCTGGTGCTGCGCGCGGGCTACGGCGCGGACACGGTCTGGATTCCGCTGCTGGCCGGCGCGGCGTGCTGGTGCGTGGTTTTTTTCCTGCTGCCCAAACCGATGTGGATTTACGTTTTCGGCCACGAACTGACGCACGCGCTCTGGACCTGGCTGTTCGGCGGCCGGGTGAAAAAAATGAAAGTCACTTCGAGCGGCGGCCATGTCGTCATTTCCAAGACGAATTTCATCATCGCGCTCGCGCCGTATTTTTTTCCGCTCTACGCCGTCATCGTCATCGGCGTCTTTGCCATCGGACACCTGATCTGGGATTGGCGGAGTATCCTGGTCTATTTTCATCTGGCGGTCGGCGCGGCGTATGCGTTTCACGTCACGCTGACGTTTCATGTTTTGCAGACGAGGCAGTCGGACATCACGTCGCAAGGTTATTTGTTTTCCGCCGTGGTGATTTTTCTCGGCAATGTCTGCGTGCTGCTGTTCGGGATTCCGCTGCTGACGGCAAGGGTTGGACTGATCCAAGCATTGCATTTGTGGTTGAACAGCACTGACCGGATTTTGGTCTGGCTGCATCACACCCTCTGACGCTGTGAAAATTTGTTAGCAATTCATTCTTGAATTGTCCGGGTGTTTGGCATCATGCTTCTCGCCAGTTATGGATTTAGCCGACATCTTGGGACGGGAACAGATTGTTCCCCAGCTCAAAGCGCCGAACCGCTGGGAGGCCATTGACGAACTCATTGGCAACCTCGTGGCCACCGGCAAGATTCAGGCCGCCGACCGCGACGCCGTGACCGCCGCCGTCAAGAAGCGCGAAACCTCAATGTCCACGGGCATCGGCTTTGGCATCGGCATTCCGCACGCCTCGACCGATTTGATCTTTGAAGTCGTCGGCGCGCTCGGCCGTTCCAAGGCCGGCGTCAATTTCGACGCGCTCGACAACCAGCCGGTGAAGCTCGTCATGCTCTTTCTCGTGCCACAGGGACAATTTCAAAAACATCTCCACACGCTCGCCAACATCGCAAAACTTCTCCACAAGGCCGATTTCCGCGAAGCCCTCGAAAAATCCCCTGACGCCGACGCCATGCTCGCCGTCATCCGCGAACACGGAAAAAAATGATCGTTGATTTGCAGGCCGGTGATCGCTGGCAGGTGATTGATGAATTGGTTGACAGTCTTGTTGCCGCTCGAAAAATTTCGCAGGCCAGCCGCGATTCAATCATGGCCGCGGTTAAAAAACGCGAGTTGGCGATGACCACCAGCATCGGGTTTGGGATTGCTCTTCCGCACGCATCAACCGATTTGGTTTCAGAAGTTGTTTATGTGATGGGACGTTCAAAAATTGGGATCAACTTCAACTCACTCGATGCCAAACCGGTTCATCGCGTTATTTTGTTTCTTGTTCCCGCTGGACACTTTCAAAAACACGTCAACGCGCTGGCGGACATGGTCAAGCTGGCGCATCAAATTGAACTTTGAAATACGCTTGGAAAAATCCGTGTTCATCCTGTCCATCCGTGGTTAAATTTTCCGCGTGAGCAAAACCGGCAAATCGCAGTGGGATTTTGGTGAACTGTTCCCGGCGGAACAGACGCGCAAGGTCTTGTCCGTCTGGGAACTCACGGCGGACATCAAACGGTTGCTGGAAAAATCGGTCGGCGCGGTCTGGGTCAGCGGCGAAATCACGAATCTCCGCGCGCAGAGTTCCGGCCACATCTATTTCACGCTCAAGGACGCGGCGGCGCAGTTGAACTGCGTTTTGTTCAGCCGCGAAAAAATTTCTCAGCGCGAACTGCTCGCCGACGGGCAAAAAGTTTTGCTCCAAGGCGACGTGACGGTTTATGAGGCGCGCGGGCAATATCAGCTCATCGTCCGCGAAGTGGAATTGCAGGGCGTCGGCGCGCTGCAAATCGCGTTTGAAAAACTGAAGCAGAAGCTCGCGGCGGAAGGATTGTTCGCACCGGAACGGAAACGTCCGCTGCCGGAATTTCCACAGCGCATCGGCCTGGTCACTTCCCCGACCGGCGCGGCGATTCGCGACGTGCTGCACGTCGTGCAACGCCGCAATCCGGCGCTGGAAATCATCCTCGCGCCGTGCCGTGTGCAAGGTGACGGCGCGGCGAAGGAAATTGCTGTGGCAATCCGAACACTCAATGAGTTCAACTCGTCACTCGCCACTCGTCACTCGCCACTCGACCTGATTCTCGTCACTCGCGGCGGCGGGGCGCTGGAGGATTTGTGGGCGTTCAACGAAGAAGTGGTCGCGCGGGCGATTTTTGAATCGGCGGTTCCAATCGTGTCGGCGGTCGGGCATGAGATTGATTTTACCATCGCGGATTTTGTGGCGGATGTGCGCGCGGCCACGCCGAGCGCGGCGGCGGAGATCATCACGGAAGACGTTTTTGCGAGCCGCGAATTTGTGGCGGACGCGCCGTTGCGCCTGCGCCTGCTTGCGCGCCGCAAGCTGGAACGTGCGATTGAAAATTTTGATTCACTCGCCGAAAGATTGTCACGTCTGCATCCGCGCCGGCGGCTGGACGAATCGTTGCAGCGGTTGGACGATTTGCAATCCGGCCTGCTGCGCGGATTGAAATCGGCGGCGCGTTCGCGGCGACTGCTTCTGAAAAATCTGGCGGGAAGATTTTGTCGCGCGAATCCGTCACTGACGGTGAAGGCGCGGCGTGAAATTTTGCGGCAACTGGAAAAACGCCTGAATTCGCTCGGCCCGGAACAGGTGCTGTCGCGCGGCTATTCTGTCACGATGGACACGGCGACGGGAAAAGTTTTGCGCGACGCGGCGAAAGTCAAAGCCGGGCAGAAATTGAAAACACGGCTGGCGAAGGGTGAAATTTTCAGTCGGACAGAAATGTAAATTTGCAAAATCTAATTCACTCGACGCGTTAAGAAGAATTGGCCGTCCGCGTCAGAATTTCCCGGATGACCGCCGCGCCGTCGGGATAATCTTTCAGCGCTTCTTTGCGCACGAGCAGCCGATGTGCGAGCACCGGCACAGCGATGGTCTTGATGTCTTCAATGGCAACAAAATCTTTTCCCTCAATCGCGGCCAGCGCCTGCGCCGCGCGGAACAAGCCCAGCGAGCCGCGCGGACTTGCGCCCAGCCGCAACGCCGGATGCTCCCGCGTCGCCCGCGTCAACGCCACCAGATAATCGCACACGTCCGCGCCGACGCGGATTTCGCACACGCCGCGCTGGCATTTCACAATTTCATCGCCGGTCGTCACCGGCTGGAGCGTTTCGATGGGATGCTGCTGCTGCGCGCGGACGCACATTTCCTTTTCCTGCGCGGCGTCGGGATAACCAAGGCTCAAGCGGATGAGAAAACGGTCCATCTGCGCCTCCGGCAGCCGGAACGTGCCTTCCTGCTCGATGGGATTCTGCGTGGCCATCACCATGAACGGTTTTTCGAGCCGGTAGGAAACGCGGTCCATCGTCACCATGCCTTCGCCCATCGCCTCCAGCAACGCCGATTGCGTGCGCGGGCTGGCGCGGTTGATTTCGTCCACCAGCACCATCTGCGAAAAAATCGGGCCGAAGCGAAAATCCCTTTTGCCCGTCACCGGGTCCTGCGTGAAATCGCCGATGACGTGCTCCGGCTCCAAATCCGGCGTGCATTGGATGCGCCTGAAGGAACAGCCCACGCTCTGCGCAACGGCGCGCGAGAGCATCGTCTTGGCCACGCCGGGAACGTCCTCAAACAAAATGTGTCCCTCCGCAAACAGCGCCGCCACGGCGAGCGTCACCTGTTCCGGCTTGCCGACGATGACGCGCTGGACGTTGGCGACGATTTGCTGCGCGATCCCGGCCAGTTTGGCCGGGGGAAAAAGGTCGTCCGGCGGCGGCGTGACGACCAGCTTCATTTTTTCGTTTTTCGCGCGGGCCTGGCGTGGCAGCAAAATGCTTTTGCCACAGTTCGGGCAGGGAAAATCTTCGCCGATCATCGAATCGGGAATTTCAAACGGATGACCGCAGTGCTGGCAGACGCGTTTTGGCATTTGATGAGGCAAAGCAGAACTCCGCCGCGCCGGTGAAGCAAGCAGAAAAGTGGAGGTTCCAAGCAGGATTTCAAGTTGAGTGCGTTCCCGTCGTGCTGTAGAATGAAACCGTGATGAAAAAAATCACCGTCATCAAAGTTCTCGAAAACCACCGCGTCTGGCTGCGTTTCAACGACGGCGCGGAAGGCGAAGTGGATTTTTCTTCAAAGCCGCGCACGGGCGTTTTTGCTTTTTGGAACAACTGCGAAAACTTTCGCCAAGCGCGAATCGGCGATTGCGGCGAATTGATTTGGAATGACCAGATTGATTTTTGTCCCGATTCGCTCTGGCTGCAAGTGACCGGCCAGAAACCGGAAGCGTTGTTGGATCAAAACCCGCAACCCGTCCATGCCTGAAATCAGCCGCTTCCTCGGCATCTCGATTCGGATGTATCGGGACGAACATTTGCCGCCGCATTTTCACGCGATTTACAACGAGTTCGCCGCGCAGATTTCCATCCGGCCTCCGGCGGTCATCCAAGGCAAACTGCCGCCGCGCGTGCTCGGTTATGTGATTGAATGGGCGGCCTTGCATGAAGACGAACTTGCACATTGCTGGGACGCCGCACGCGGTGACCAGCCAGTTGGGAAAATTGAACCGCTGATTTGATTTGCCCGAAAATACGTCGCTTGTTAATTTTTCCACCCGTTCCCAAACGGTTTTATGCGACACACCATTTCAGTTTTGGTCGAGAACAAGTTCGGCGTGCTCACGCGCGTGGCCGGGCTGTTCAGCGGCCGCGGCTACAACATTGACACGCTCAACGTCGGCCCGACGCACGACCCGAAATTGTCGCGCATGACCATCGTCACGACCGGCGACGAGGCGACGCTCGAACAAATCGTCAAGCAGCTCAACAAACTGCCGAACGTCATCAAGGTGCAGAATTTCAGCGAGGGCGAATATGTGGACCGCGAACTCCTGCTCGTGAAAGTCGGCGTGGATTCCAAGTCGCGCGCCGAGGTGATGCAGATC
>DATCBW010000280.1:0-12339 GCA_036511615.1 Verrucomicrobiia bacterium
GCCGATGCCCGCCAGGAAAGTTCCGGTCCAGTCAAGGATTGAACTGGTGCCACGGCTGTATTTGACCTCCACCGTGGGTGTTTTCTGTTGTTCCGCTTTTTTTTCTGCCTCCGTCGCGCCCAGGTTGTTCACCGCCGCCGCCGCCTGGCTGAAGCGGGTGAGACGCGGGAAAATTTTCAGAACCCGTTGCCGCAACTCGGTCATGTGTTGCGGCGCTTCATTCATCCACGTCAACGCCGGCCGGCCCAATTGGATGAAGCCAATCCCGATGGCGGCCACCAGGAAACAAAGCACGACCGCGGCGGAGAGCGCCGGTGGGATGTGGCAGCAGGCCAGCCAGCGGATGAGCGGTTTCAACGTCATTCCCGCTATACAAGCCAGGACGACCGGCAAGACCACGGGACGGGCGAAGTAAAGAAAGCCAATGACGCCGAGCACAATCAAAACGATTTGCAACGGCGTTGTTTTGGCCACCTTTGGACTGTTCGGTTCTACTGACATGGAATGCAACCCTGCTCTGAAATTGAGGCGGCGATCCGCGCTAATTTGGTTGAGTCTGGATCGAGTTTGTCGCCGATGATTTTGTCTGCGACAGCAGGAGCATGAACACTTCGTGATAAAGATTCTGCATGTCTTCGCTCACGCCTGCCAGCGCCCGCACGCGTCCAGGTTGAGGCTCGTTTTCGCCGGCGACTTTTGCCAGGTGCCAGGCATAACTCAACGCCTCGGTCTGGGTCAAAAGCAGGGTCAGCTCAAATTGATCGCCGGTCTGGCCCAATAATTCCTTCTTCTTGGTGGACGCAATCGCATCGCGCGCGGCCAGCTCGCCCGGCGGCAGACGGATGTCGTCCAGATTGATTGAAGGGTCGTCCTTGGCAAATTGTTCCAGCAGCGTGGCTCCGGTTCCGGAAGTGACGGCAATTCGCTTCACCAGGTTTTTAAGGCCAGTGTGTTCGGATTTGATGAAGCGCAACATGCTGACATCTTTCTGCTCCTCCAGAAGTTGATGGAGCAGGCTGTAGCAATTGTTCCGCGTCGAAACACTGCGCCTGGCCGGGGAGCCGGCCTTTGGCGATTGACAGCCGGCAAGAAGGCAGGCGGCCAACAACATCGCCGCAAACAGAGGAAGCATGATCTTTGCATTCATAAAATGGACTTCCTGGCCGTTCCGCCACGGCAAAGGCCGGCGGTTCAACTGCAACCCGGCGGCCTGGCTTTCAATCAGATCAATCAAAGCGCAGTGAACATCAACTATTGTTCAGTTCATTGAAGCTATGGCATGGCCCCATCCTTTGCCATGGGGTGTAACCCTGCCATTTTCCGATCCTTCACGAACGAGAGGCGAAGGTGCATGGATTACGATGCCGAAAACCTGGAGAAAACTTCATCGCACTGACGGGCGAGGGAAAAATCTTTGTCGGTGATGCCGCCTTCATCGTGCGTGGTGAGCGTCAGCGTCACCTGGTTAAAACGAATGTCCATGTCCGGGTGGTGATTCATTTTCTGAGCTTTCCTGGCAACCTGGTTGACAAAATCAATGCCTTTCAAAAATCCCTCAAACTTGAAAGTGCGACAGATAGTTTGCGCGTGTTTTGACCACTTCGGAACGGCCTGCAAGTTCAGCTTGATTTGTTTGGTGTGCAAGGCTGGCATAATGGTAAATCAATTTTGGTTCCGACCGGAGCCGCTCTTTTTGCCGCCACCGGAGAGTTTGTTGACCGTGGCCCAGGCGCGGGCTTCCGCATTTTTCACACTGACACCTTTTTTCTCGTAGCCAGCTTCGATGTGTCCGGCCTGACGCTTTTGTTTGTCAGTGTAACTGGATTTATCGCCTTGAGGCATGGATGCCCTTTATTTGGTTTCGGTCGTTTTCTTGGCGGCAGGCTTGATGGCGGCCGGCACGTTGATGCCGAGTGCGGCGCTCAAATCAATTTCATGATCCTGCTCCTGCACAATGATCGCGCGCAGGGTCTCGCTTAATCCAAATTCGCCCATCGCCTCCGCCTGTTGGATGCGCTCGCGATAACGCCCAACGGTTGTGCGTTCGTTCTCCAGATCGGCCCGCAGCATCGCGATGGGATCGGTTGAAGTTTTCACGGGCTTGGGCGTCACGCACGGGATGCCGCCGAGATAATCAACCTGTCTGGCGATCTTGATGGCGTGCTGCAATTCTTCGCCCGCGTGCAATTCCAATTCCGCCGCGATGGCCGTGTATGCCGCGCCCGTGAGCATCTGGCTATAGACGGTGTAAGCGATGATCGCCTGATATTCTCCGGCCAAATCCTCGTTCAACAGCTGGACCATCTGCGCCCGGCTGATGATTGCTCCGGCGGTCTTTGTTTTCTGGCTCATAAAATTAATCTTGAACGGCGAAACCGACCTTGATGGTCACCTGCCAGTGATGCACCTTTCCCTTGTCAATGTTGCCGCGCGTTTCGACCACCTGAAACCAGCGCAGGTTTTTGATGGTTTTGTGTGCGCGTTTGACGGCCTTGTCCACGGCGTCCTCGATGGACATGGTGGAAGTGCCGGTGAGTTCGATGAGTTTATAGACCGGGTCTTTCATGTCGGCTCAACGGTTAGCGAAGCAGCAGCACCACAATGATGATGACGAGCAGCAGGCCGAGCCCGCCTCCGCCAATCCAGATGGCACTGCCCAGAACTGGTGTGAATAAGAGATGCATAATTTGTCTTTCTTTTTTTTGATGGCAATTCATTTGCCGTCATTTTCTGCAATTACATTACGCGATACGCCGGGCCGCGCCTATGGGGTATAACCCGACCATGCGGTTCAAGGCGCAATTTTGTCGCTCACCCACTGGCGGGCGTCGGTGACACCACTTTGCAGGGAATCCCAGGCTTTTTCCGAACTGGCCTTCACGCTGTCCCAAGTGGATTCGGTGGCATTGGAGGCATCGGCAAGTTGTTGGTTCAACTTCGCCGCCTGATCGCGCAAGGCTTGCAGCTTGGGTTTGGCCTCGGCCTTGACGGCGTCGCTGGAACTGTCAATTTTGGCGGAGAGCTTGTCCAAATCCTGATCCAGCGTGGTTAACTGTCCCTGCATGGCCTTGACGAAATCAGCCTTTTGCGCGTAGGTGTAATCCTTCATGTTCTGCGCAGCCTGTGTCGTTTCGGTTTTGACCGTCTCGATTTGCTGTGAGGTGGTTTTTTCCTTGTCGCAGCCCACGGCAATAGCTGCGGCGGAAAGGAACGTGATGAGCAATGTTTTATTCTTCATGGCCGGAGTATCATCCAACAACTTTGCAAACGCTATGGGGTGAAACCCTACCGTGCATTTTTTTGAAGATGCTCCTGGAACAGCGGGCAGGCAGATTGAAGGCGTGGCACAAAAAGATTAACACTCCCGCCCGCTCTGCCCTATGCTGGGCGAGAATTTATTTCAGATGACCATATTTCAAATCATCGCGATTCTCATTTCGCTGACGGCGCTGTTCAGCTATCTGAACCACCGTTTTTTCAGACTGCCGCCCACGATCGGCGTGATGCTGATCGCCCTGCTGGCGTCCGCCGGGTTGATCGGCGCCGGGCATTTCGCGCCCTGGATCCGCGATGGCGCGGTAAAGTTGCTCAACCAAATTGATTTCAGCAAAGCGCTGATGCAGGGAATGCTGTGTTTTCTCCTGTTCGCCGGCGCCTTGCACATCAATCTGGACGAACTGGCCGAACATCGCGGTGTCATCACCACGCTGGCCATCGTGGGCGTGGTCATCTCCATGTTCGTCTTCGGGACGCTGATTTATTGGGCGCTCGGCTGGCTGGGGTTCGACTTGAGCTATGCGTGGTGCCTGCTGTTCGGCGCGCTGATTTCTCCGACCGACCCGGTGGCGGTGATCGGGATTTTGAAGGACGCGAAAGTGCCGCACAATCTGGAACTCCAGATCGCCGGGGAATCGCTGTTCAACGACGGCATCGGCGTGGTGGCGTTCATCGTCATGGAAGAAATCGCGGTGACCGGCCAGCATGCATCGGCGGCGCACATCGGGCTGTTGTTCCTCCGAGAAGCCGTGGGCGGCGCAGTGTTCGGGCTGGTCATCGGCTGGATTGCGTATCGCCTTTTGAAAAGCGTGGACAATTACCGCGTGGAAATGATGCTCACCCTGGCGCTGGTGATGGGCGGTTACGCGCTGGCGGCGGTGATTGACGTCAGCGGCCCCATTGCCATCGTCGTGGCTGGCCTGTTCATCGGCAATCGCGGACGGCGTCTGGCCATGAGCGAGATCACCCGCAAAAATCTGGATGCGTTCTGGGACCTCATTGACGAAACCCTGAACGCGCTGCTCTTTGTCCTGATCGGTTTGGAAATCCTGTTGCTGACTTTCACGCGCGAACTGTTTTTCGCGGGGTTGCTGGCGATCCCGGCGATTCTGCTCGCACGCTGGGTGAGCGTAATCGTGCCGGTGATGGTGATGCATCGCTGGCAGAAATTCACGCCCGGCACCGTTGCCATCATGACGTGGGGCGGCTTGCGCGGCGGCATTTCCGTCGCGCTGGCGTTGTCGCTGCCCGCCGGCCGCGAACGCAAAATTGTGCTGGCCGTGACCTACATCGTGGTCATCTTTTCCATACTGGCCCAGGGCCTGACGCTCAAGCGCGTCGTGCGCGGTTTGGTGAAGCGCTGAAAATGCAAAATCAGATCCGTTTGCCCAGCCAGTAGGCGGAGAGGTCGCCGTGTCCCTTGACGTCAATGAGGTGCTTCGGCGCAAACTGATATTTTTGTTTCAACCGTTCGTAGGTGGATTCGGCGATTTGAATTTTCCCCGCGACGCCCGTTGATTCCAGGCGGCAGGCGAGGTTGACGGTTTCGCCCCAGAGATCGTAGGCAAACCGCTGGCGGCCGATGACTCCGGCGACCACCGGGCCGGTGCAGATGCCGATCCGCAGACGGACGGAAGTGCCATACTCCTGGTTCAGCCGCACAATCTCCTCCTGCAGGTTGAGCGCGAGTTCGGCGCTCGCTTCCGCATGGTCGGGCCGGGGATTGGAAATGCCGCCGGCCACCATGTAGGCGTCGCCGATGGTCTTGATTTTTTCCAGGCCGTGTTTTTCCGTCAAGGTGTCAAAGACGGAAAACATTTCGTTCAACAACTGGACGACCTGCTCCGGACCGATGTGGGCCGACAGCGTGGTGAAGCCGACCAGGTCCGCCAGCAGCACCGTGACGTCAGGATGGCTGTCGGCAATGTTCGTCTCGCCCGCTTTCATCCGTTCCGCAATGGGTTTTGGCAGAATGTTCAGCAGCAACTGCTCGGACTTTTCCTGTTCGACCTGAAGCTGGTCGTGGAGATGTTTGGTATAAACGGCGTTGCCCACCCGCAGGAGGGTGTCCTGGATGTCCACCGGCTTGTTCAAAAAATCGTTCGCGCCCACGGTGATGCCCATCAGCCGTTCTTTGCGGTCCGACAACGCGGTCACCATCAGGATGGGAATGTGCGCGGTCTTGGAATCGGTTTTCAACCGGCGGCAGACCTCGAAGCCGTCCATTTGCGGCATCATCACATCCAGCAGGACGACGTCGGGCAGGCGCGTGGCGATCTGCGCCAGCGCCTCCAGTCCGTTGACGGCCTCCGCCACTTCATAGCCGCGCGCCTCCAGCGGGTCGCGCAACAGGCTGCGGTTTTGTTCTTCATCGTCCACCACCAGCACGAATCCCTGGGCGGGAGCCGGCGCGGTCGCGACGGGTTTTAGTTCCTGCTTTTCATTTGTCATAATTTTTATGGAGTTGATTGTTAATCTGGTTTTGGTGCGGGTGCCGCCATGAACCGGGTCACGCTGGCCACGAACGTCCGGGTGTCTATCGGCTTGGTCAGATAGCCGTCGCAACCGGCCTGCAACGCGGCTTCCGCGTCGCCTTTCATGGCGTTGGCCGTCAGCCCGACCACGGTCAGGTGGCGCGTCGCCGGATCGGTCTTGAGATGCCGGGTCGCGGTCAGGCCGTCCATGCCGGGCAGGCTGAAATCCATCAGCACCAGGTCCGGCATCAGCTCGCGCGCCAGCCGCAGCCCGTCTTCCGCCGTCGGCGCCGAAACAACGGCGAAACCGTTCGCTTCCAGCAAGTCGGTGGCCAGTTCGAGGTTCAACACGTTGTCTTCGATGATGAGAATTTTGTTTCCAGTCATAGGTTCGCTCCGGTTCCCGCCGCCTTTTCACTCAACGCGCCGAGACGTTCCAGTTCCGACAGCAGGTTTTCACGTTCCGTTTTGGAAGTGACGGACTGCACGTGGCCGGCGAGCCGCTGGCGTTCCTCCTCATTGAGCACGGTGCCGGTGTTGATCAGGATGGGGATGGTTTTCGTGCGCGGGTGGGCGCGCAACTGTTCGACCACTTGAGTGCCGGTGAACTGGGGCAGGCTGAAATCCAGAACGATGACATCGGGCAGATACTTCGTGGCGAACTCCACGCCGGCCCGGCCTTCCGCCGCCCGCAAAATTCTAAAACCTTTTTGCAGCAGGGTTCTCGTCAGCAGTTCCAGAATGGCCGGCTCGTCATCAATGATCAAAACGGTTTTGAGTTCTTTGCCGACGGTGTTGCCGGATTGGCGGATGGCGTCCGCCAGACGGGAACTCGTCCGTCCGGCAACCGCGCCTTCCTTGCTCAATAAACTGAAGGTCAGCCGGCCGTTCCCGTCTTCCGAAAAAATTGCCTGGGGGATTCCGGCCGGGATGCGCGGGTGGCACTTGTGCTGGATGAGCAAGTCCGAAAAATCAGATTTGGATGGTTCCGAAGAACCGGCGTCGCCCATTTTCCGGTCAATCACCACGGCATAAGGCCGCCGGACTTTCAGGGACGCGATCATCGCCGCCGATTCGGAAACCGCCGTCACGTCGTAACCCGCGCCGGTCAGATATTTGCCGGCCAGTTGCTGGCTGGAGCTGTTGTTCGTCACGACCAAAACCAACGGACGAATGGTGTCGTCTTGCGCATCCGGCTGGTCGGTCAGTTGGGTCGGCGCGGCTTCCGCTTTGGGCAGCGGCATCAAAAAAGTAAATGTGCTGCCTTTGCCTTCGACGCCTTCGCTCTCGACCCAGATGCGGCCGCCGTGCAACTCAACCAGTCGTTTGGTCAGGGCCAGTCCCAGACCGGTGCCCTGCTGCTGCCGGCCGTAAGACGAGTCCACCTGTTCGAACTCTTTGAAAACGCGCTCCTGGTCGCCCGGCTTGATGCCAATGCCCGAGTCGCTGACGGCCACGCGCAAGAATCCGCCCGCCAAGTCCGCGCCGTCGCCGCCGGTCTTTTCCCCGGCGGTGGACACCAAGACCCGCCCGCCGTCCGGGGTGAACTTGATGGCGTTGCTCAACAGATTATACATGACCTGCTTGAACTTTGCCTCGTCGGCGAACAGCGGCGGCAAATCCGGGGCTTCAAAAACTTCAAGGCTGATATGTTTTTTGTTGGCGAGCGTCTTGACAATCGTCTGCACTTCCGACAGCGCCTTGGTGACGCTGAATTCATGGCACATCAACTCCACGCGGCCGGCCTCCACCTTGGCCAGATCGAGGATGTCGTTGATGAGCTGGAGCAGATGGCGTCCGCTGTTGAGAATGTTGTTGCTGTATTTGAGCTGCCGGTCGTTCAGGTCGCCAAACGTCTGGTCGGCGAGCATTTCCGAAAAACCGATGATGGCATTGAGCGGCGTGCGCAGTTCGTGGCTCATGTTGGCGAGGAACTGGCTCTTGGCGACATTCGCGGCCTCGGCGGCGTCCTTGCTCTGTTGAATGGCGGCCTCGGCCTGCCGGCGTTGCGTGATCTCCTTGAAAATGCCGTCGGCGCACATCGTTCCCGCGCCCGGATGCGTGGCGAGTGCGCGGTTGTGCAGCCAGATCCATTCACCGTCCTTGCGGCAACTGCGGTATTCCACGTCAAATTTTTCGCCGTCGGAAAAAAGTTTTTGATACGCCTGCCCGACGCGCGCGGCGTCTTCGGGATGAATCCGCTCGAGCCACAATTGCCCGCCGCAAAGCTCCTCCGCGCCGTAACCCAGCACCTTGTCGGCATTGCCGCTGATGTAGATCAAATCCCGGCTGGCATCCGCCGTCCAGACCACGTCCGGGATGTGATCAATGAGCGAACGGTATTTTTCCTCGCTTGCGCGCAGGGCCTGCTCGGATTGCTTGCGCTGCGTGATGTCCTGGATGACCGCCTGAAACTCGCGGGTGCCGCCGCTTTCATCAAACAGCCGCCGGACCCGGTATTGATGCCACACCACCACTTGGTCCGGCCCATGCAGGCGGTGATCAAACGAAACCACCGGCTCATCCGGCGGCAGTGAATTGATGTAGCTCAAAGGCACGGCGGCATCCTCTTCGGAAAGGGTCTGGAAAAAATTGGTGCCGATCAGTTCCGCGTCGCGTTTGCCGTGAAAGCGGCAGAACGCTTCGTTGACAAACGTGAGCAGGCCGTCCGGCTTGAAGCGGCAGATCAGATCCGTCTGGTCCTCCACCACCGCACGAAACCGTTTTTCGCTTTCCGACACCGCGCGTTCGGCGGCGCGACGTTCGGCGGCGGCGGCGGCCAGCAGCAGGTTGGTGACCGCCAGAATCCCGATGTAACTGCCGATCAGCATCAGGCTGTCCGTCTCGGTATGCGTCACAAACGGCCCGGTGCCGCGGACGAGCGAATAAATGGCCAGCGCCGAAACGAGCAAGGTTCCCGTGGTGGCGCCGCGAGGACCGAACCGCAACGCGCCCCAGACGAGAAAGGGGAACGGCAGGTAGGCCAGCGGATAGTTTTGAATCCCATACACAAACCAGGAGTTGAAGGAAATCAGCGTGCCCGCAACCAGGCCAGCGCCGCAGATGGCTGCTTCCAGCATCAGCTTCACATTCCAGCGGGTGGCCGAAGGCGTGGCCCAGGTGATGATGAACGGCGCGACCACAAGGCCGGCCAGCGCGTTCGGCACCCACCAGACCATCGTGGTGGAAAACAAATCGTCCCACTTCACCGCGCCGCTGTAGGCGAGGCTGACCACATTGAACGCCGCGTTGACCGTCGTGCCCAGAAAACACGCCAGCCCGATGTAGCCGGTCACATCGCGCGTGCGCTCCATCGCGTTGTCGAAGGCGATGAATTTTTTCAGCAGGAAGGCGCAGACGATGGCACCCATGGTGTTGCCAATGGCGGTTCCGAAAGTGAAGAATCCAAACGGCATTCCGTTCATGAACGAAAACAACACCGCGCCCAGGGCCACGCCCGGCCAGAACCGGTAGCCGAACAGCAGGATGGCCGCGAGCGCAATGCCCGCCGGTGGCCAGACCAGCGCCACGCTGCCGGAGAGAAACGAAGTTTCTTTGCCGACCAGCCCGCCGATGAAGTAAAGCGCGATGAGCACGACCACGCGCGTGAACGTTGTCAGGTTTCGATTTTGAATCCGGTTGTGCATGATCAGTTGTCGGGCGTCGTCAACTCGCCGGAACTGCTTTTGGAGCCGGGTCTTTCTGGCCGGTGTCCGGATTTGGAACGCCCGGCTGGTCCAGCACCTCCCGCACCTTGCGGGCCAGGGCGGACGGCGTGAACGGCTTGGGCAGCAGGGCCACGCCCTTGTCCAGCACGCCTTGATGGACGATGGCGTTCTCCGTGTAGGCGGAGGTGAAAAGAATTTTGGTGTGCGGATACAACGCCCGCACGCGGGCGGCCAGTTCCTGGCCGCTCATGTGCGGCATCACCACGTCCGTGAACAGCAGATCAATGCGTCCGGTTTCCCGTTCATGATTTACGCTCAAGGCTTCGACGCCGTTGGCCGACACATGAACCGTGTAACCCAGCCGCCGCAACAGCGTCGTCGCCATTTCCCGCAAGGCCGGATCGTCTTCCGCCAGCAGGATGGTTTCCATCCCGCGCGGCAGGTCCGGCGCATCCAGCCGGGGGATGGGAATCTTCGGCGGCGGTTCCACCTGCGGCAGATAAATCTTGAAGGTGGTGCCCCGGCCCCGCTCGCTGTAAAGGCTGATGTGGCCGCCGCTCTGTTTGATGATGCCGTAACAGGTGGACAATCCCAGACCTGTCCCCTGGCCGACGTCCTTGGTCGTGAAGAACGGCTCGAAGGCGTGCGCCTTGACGCTCCCGCTCATGCCCCGGCCGGTGTCCGAGATGGCCAGCATCACATAGCCGCCCGGTTTCAATTCAGGATAGCGACCCACGTCGTCCGGGTCGAACGTGACGTTGGCGGTTTCCAGCGTGAGTTTGCCGCCACCGGGCATGGCGTCGCGCGCGTTCATGGCCAGGTTCATGATGACCTGTTCAATCTGACCGGCGTCCGCCTTGACCGTTTTGAGTCCGGCGGCGGGCATGATGTTCACCTCCACATTTTCCCCGCCCATCAGATGGCTCAACACGCCGGCCATGCCGGTGATGACCTGGTTAAGGTTGAGAGGCTCGGGCCGGAGGAACTGCTTGCGGCCATAAGCCAGCAACTGGCGGGTCAATGTCGCGGCGCGGTCGGCGGCTTGGTTGATGGCGGTCGCGTTTTGAGCCAGCGGACTGCCGGCGGGCAGGTCTCCGAGCAGCAGTTCGGCCTGGCCGATGATGGCCGTGAGGATGCTGTTGAACTCGTGCGCGATGCCGCCCGCGAGTTTGCCGACCGTTTCCATCTTCTGGGATTGAATCAAATGATCTTCAAGCCGCTTGCGCTCGGTAATGTCCTGGATCGTGCCAATCAGTTTCACCGGGCGGCCCTGATCGTCAAACTCCAGTTGACCCAAACCATGCACCCAGCGTTCGGCGCGGTCATCGTGCCGGATGATACGGTATTCCTTGTTGAATGGCTGGTGCTGGTCCAACACTTCCTGGCGCAGATGAGTCGTCATCATGGCGCGGTCGTCCGGATGGACCAAATCAACCCAGCCGGCGACCGAGTGGTCGTAAGCCGTTCCGATCCCGAACACCCGGTCCAACACCTCCAAACTGCTCCATTTGCCGCTGGCGACATCAAGCACATATGTGCCCAGATTGGCAATGATCTGTGATTCCCTTAGCATCGCCTCACTTTCCCGCAGCGCCGTCTCCGCCTGTTTGCGCTCGGTAATGTCGCGGAACGTCCAGATTCTGCCGAAGTATTTTCCATCTACGCCAACCACGGGAGCCGAGTATCTGTCCAGAATTGTCCCGTCTTTCAGTTCAATTTCATCACGGCTGATTTCGTTCGGATGCGAATAGAGATGGCTGACTTGTTCGACAAACTTTTTCGGATCTTTAACCATTTCCGCGACACACCGGACTTGGGCCGCGTCATCAGTTCCATCGGCGACCGCCTGGGGAATTTTGAACAGCTCGACGGTCCGCTGGTTTTGAAAGATTTTCTTTCCCTGCTCGTTGACGACTAAAATTCCGTCAATGGTGGAATTGCTCTGGGCTTCAAGGAACGCCGTTTTCCACTGCAACTCGCTGGTGCGATTGGCGACGAGGCCCTCCAGTTCCTCCATTTTTAGCCGGGCCTGCTGGTGCAACCACCATTTCTCCGTGAGCGCGTGCGCCAACTGGAGCGCCTCCACGGTGTCAAACGGCTTTTTGAGAATGAGCAGTCCGTCGGAATCGCCGATTTTTTCAAACATCTCGTCCCACGAATAATCGGAGTAGGCCGTGCAGAGAACGATCTGGACTTCCGGGTCAACGGCCCAAATTTTCCGGGTGGTTTCCACGCCGTCCATGCCCGGCGGCATGCGGATGTCCACAAACGCCATCGCGTAAGGGCGGCCTTCTTCGAGCGCCCGTTTCACCATCACCACGCCATCCTGCCCCTGATAGGCCGAGTCAATTTCATAGTTGCCTTTTTTGACCGCGTTCTCCTGCCCGCCAAACAATTCCGACTCGGCCACATCCAAGGCGGCGGCGGCGGCGGTGACGGGCGAAAGAATTTTGCGAAAATCGTCGTGGATCGCGGGGTTGTCATCAATGATGAGGATCCGTCGGTTTTTTTCGGCAGGTGATTTATTCATTTGAGTTCTTGTTCGTTGTGACAGGCAGTTCCAGCGTGAAAGTTGCGCCCCGGCCCGTTCCCTCGCTGGAAACTGTCAGCGAACCGCCCAGTTCCTTCGCCGCCAGCGCGCCGCTGTGCAGGCCGAAGCCGTGGCCGCCTTCCTTGGTGGTGAAACCGTGCGCAAAAATGCGGGTCAGGTTTTCGGGCGGGATGCCGACGCCATTGTCGCAAACGGCGATGCGGACATGGCCTGCTCCGTTCGTAGTGCGGATGGTCAGTTGTTTGTCCTTAAGCCCTGACGACTCGCACGCGTGCTTGGCATTGCTGACCAGGTTGACCAGGACTTGCAGCACTTTGTGCTTCTGCACCGTGACCGGCGGCGTGGCTTTGAAGTCCCGGATGACCTCGAC
>DATCBW010000281.1:0-10112 GCA_036511615.1 Verrucomicrobiia bacterium
GCCGTCGTCGCCGCCATTTCCCGCGCGCGCAAAAAATTTCCAAAACTGAAAGTCGAAGCCGAGGCGGACACCTTGCAGCAAGTTGAACAAGCGGTGAACGCGAAGGCAGACGTCGTTCTGCTCGACAATATGAATTTGAAATCGCTGCGGACGGCGGTGAAAATCGTCAATGGCCGCGCGAAAACTGAAGCCAGCGGCGGCGTGAATTTGAAAACCGTTCGCGCGATTGCCGCGACCGGCGTGGATTTTATTTCCGTCGGCGCGATCACCCATTCCGCCCGCGCCGTGGACATCGGACTGGATTTTCAAACATGATTTTATCCTCCTCGTTCTCGTTCTCGTCCTCGAAAACCAATTCGATTACGAGGACGAGAACGACGTCGAGGACGAATTAAAAATGACCACTGACGCCAAAATTCTTTCCGCGTTGCGCGCCAATCCCGACGGCGTGTCGGGCGCGCAGCTTGCGGAGCAGTTGGAAATCAGCCGCGCGGCGGTCTGGTCGCGCATCGAGGAATTGCGCCAGGTCGGTTTTGTCATCGAGGCCGGCCCGCATTTTGGCTACCGGCTGGTGGACGAACCGGACGCGCTGCTCGCCGATGATCTGCTCGCGCGTCTCGGCAAAACCAAGGTCGTGGGCCGCGACATCCGTGTATTTGAGCAAACCACTTCCACGAACGACGTGATGGAAAAACTCGCGCGCGACGGCGTGAAGGAGGGCGTGGTGGTTTTCGCCGAATCGCAGACGAAAGGACGGGGACGGCTCGGTCGAAAATGGATGTCGCCCATACGCAAAGGACTTTGGTTTTCCGTTTTGCTGCGGCCGGATTTGCGTCCGCAGGAGACGACGCAGTTGACTGTGGCCTCGGCTGCGGCGCTGCGCCGCGCCATCAAGTCCGTCACCGGCCTTTCGGCGGACATCAAGTGGCCGAACGACCTGTTGATCGGCGGCAAGAAAGTTGTGGGCATCCTGACCGAGATGAGCGCGGAACTGGACCGCGTCCGTCACGTCATCCTCGGCATCGGCGTGGACGTGAACCAAAGTGTGACCGAATTTCCGGCGGAACTCCGCAAAACCGCCACGTCGTTGAAAATCGAAACCGGCGGGGAAATTTCCCGCGCGGAACTGGCCGTGGAAATTTTGCGCGAACTGGATTTGGATTACGCGCGGATTTGCGGCGGAAAATTCCCCCAACTGGCGGACGAATGGGAAAGCGGCTGCGCGACCATCGGCCGAAACATTTCGGTGCAGATGGGCGTGCGGACGATTCGCGGCTGCGCGGAATCGCTTGACGACGACGGCGCGCTGCTCGTCCGCACGGAACACGGCCATCTGGAACGCATCATCGGCGGCGATGTGACGCTGGAAAAATAAATCTGCGAACCATGATTTTGATCTTCGACATCGGCAACACGCACACGCACATCGGGCTGGCGAACGACCGGCTTGTGCTGAAACAAACGGACATTCCGACGCTCGCCTGGTTTGGCGGCGGTGCGGCGGCGCTGGTGAAAAAATTCGCCGGCGCGCAAAAAATTGAAGGCGCGATTTTATGCAGCGTGGTTCCGCGCGCGACTCCATTCGTCCGCAAAACTGTCCGGGCGGTCTGGAAATTGAACCCGCTCGAACTGAATGCCAAAACCGTTTGCGGCGTGGGCATTGATTATCCGAAGCCCGATTCCATCGGTCCGGACCGGCTGGCGAACGCGGTGGCGGCGAAATTTCATTTTGGCACACCGGTGGTCGTGGTGGATTTCGGCACGGCGGTCACATTCGACGTGGTGAATGCAAAAGGCAGTTACGCCGGCGGCATCATCGCGCCGGGGCTGGCGGCGATGACGGATTATTTGCACGAGAAAACGGCGCTGCTGCCGAAAATAAAAATCCGCGAAATCAAAACCGCCGTCGGCAAAAGCACGGAGCAGGCGATGCTGGTCGGCGCGGTGCATGGTTATCGCGGCCTGGTGCGCGGGCTGATCGGCGAACTGAAACGCGAATTGCATGCCAGAAAACTGCCGGTCGTGGCGACGGGCGGCTGCGCGAAATTGATCGCGGCGAAGCTGCCGGAAATTTCCGCGGTCGCGCCGGACTTGACGCTGGAAGGTCTGCGGCTGGTCTGGCAGGGAAAAATTCGTAATTGATGATTTGCGAGCAACTGGCACGGTTTCAACCTTGCCGGCTCGACGGCGTTGCAAAAATCAATGCAGTTTTCTTCTTTTGAGTTCACAAAGTGGGCGCCAACGGATAAATTCAACGAAAATCATCATGTCAGAACCAATTCCCTACCTCGACCTCAAGGCGCAACTCAAACCGCTGCGTGCGGAAATTGACGCAGCGATTGCGCGCACGATTGACAACTGCTCGTTCTGCCTCGGCCCGGACGTGACGCAGTTTGAAAAGGACTTTGCGAAGTTTTGCGGCGCGGAGCATTGCGCGGGATTCAACAGCGGCACATCGGCCTTGCACGTCGCGATGCTGCTGTTGAACGTCGGCCCCGGCGACGAGGTCATCACAACGCCGTTCACTTTTGTCGCGACAAGCTGGGCGATTTCCTACGTCGGCGCAAAGCCCGTTTATGTGGACATTGACGACGCGACGTTCAATCTCGACCCGAAGCTGGTTGAAAAAGCCATTACGCCGCGCACGAAGGCGGTGATGCCCGTGCATCTTTACGGACAGCCATTTGACATTGATCCGATCCGCGAAATCTGCCGCCGGCACAAGCTGCCGCTCGTCGAGGATGCCGCGCAGTCGCACGGCGCAAAATACAAGGGCAAAACCATCGGCACCTTTGGCGAAATGTCCTGCTTCAGTTTTTATCCGGGCAAAAACCTGGGCGCGTGCGGCGAAGGCGGCGCGCTGGTAACGAACAATCCTGAACTGGCAAAACGGGCGCGGTCGTTGCGCGAACACGGCTCGACCGTGCGCTATTATCACGACGAAGTTGGTTTCAATTACCGCATGGAAGGGATTCAAGGCGCGGTGCTGGGCATCAAACTGAAACATCTGGAAAAGTGGACGCATGACCGACAGCGCGTGGCGAAGCGTTACACGGAACTGCTCGCCAGCACGCCGCTGCAACTGCCGCACCAGGCGGATTTCGCGGAAAGCGTCTGGCATCTCTACGTCGTGCGCCATCCGCGCCGGGATGAATTGAAGGCGCACCTTGAGGCGAACGGCGTCGGCTGCGCGCTGCATTATCCGGTGCCGCTGCACCTCCAGAAATGTTACGCGAGCCTCGGCCACAAGCCCGGCGATTTTCCGGCGGCAGAAAAAGCCGCGCGCGAATGTTTGAGCCTGCCGATTTATCCCGAATTGACCGACGTGCAAATTCAGCGGGTGGTGGAAGTGGTTAAATCGTTTTTTGGCAAATAGCCGCTTGCCCTAAAAGACAAACGGCGCCACCAGCCGGCCGTTTTGCGATGTCGAAATCATCATTTTGAATCTCGGCAAAGCCGGCGCAGTGATGTTTGCCGCTGATTTGACCGGGGAATATGTGGACTTCAACAAGGGCGACGCGGGCGATCCGGCCTCGCTGGGCGGCTGATGCTTGACGGGACAAATAAATTTAGTAGTCTCTTTGTAGATACATTATGCAAACGATGATCCAACAATGGGGCAACAGTCTGGCGCTGCGGATTCCCAAGGCGTTCGCGCAACAGGCCAGGGTCAAAAAAGGCAGTGCCGTTACGCTTTCCGTGGAAAAGGGGCGCATGGTGATGAAGCCATTGCGCCACCGAAAATACACGCTGGAAGAATTGGTTTCCAAAATCACGCCGAAGAACCGGCATCCTGAAACTGACTGGGGCAAACCGATGGGAAAGGAAATCTGGTAAATGGCCGCCTATGTTCCTCATCGCGGCGATGTCGTCTGGATAAATTTTGATCCCCAAGCCGGACACGAACAAGGCGGACGCCGTCCCGCGATTGTCCTTTCGCCGCGCTCCTACAACAAGCCTTCCGGACTGGCCTTGTTTTGTCCCGTCACCAGCCGCGTAAAAAAATATCCGTTTGAAGTGCCGCTGCCGGTTGATGCGCCGGTGGCTGGCGTCGTCTTGGTGGATCAACTGCGAAATTTGGACTGGCACGCCCGGCAAATTTCTTTCATCGGAGGTTTAGACGAAGAAACTTTGGTGGAACTCATGGAAAAATTAAGGCCGTTGGTCGCGCTGGACGATGAATAAAAACAAAGGCCGCATCAATCCGAATCTCGGCAAGGCGGGCGCGGTGATGTATGCCGCCGATTTGACCGAAGAATATGTGGACTTCAACAAAGGCGACGTGGGTGACCCGGCTTCGCTGGGCGGCTATTTTTCAGCGCCAGCCGAACACGTCGCCCGGATTTTCCTTCACACCAATTTGTCTGCCGCCGGAAAAAATTTCTTCGACACGGCCATTATTCCATTGCCGCGTGCGGTAAAGCGTGGCGAACATGAAATCCGGCGCCGCGCCGCCCTGGCCGCCGACGAGTTCCGCGCCGCGCCGCACGTTGTCCGCCAGCCACGCGGGCAGCCGCAGGTGATACGGATTGCGCCGCACTTCGCCGACGTGAAACGACAACGCGGCAAGCAGACCGGCAACGTTTTCAACGCCCGATTCAACCATCAGGTTCGGCGCGGGCATTTGTCCCCAAAATTCCGTTTCAATCAAGGTCGTCTGAAAATCCGGCGGCAATGTTTTCAGCGCGTCCAGCACAAGAAAATGCGTGCCGATGTGCGTTGGGTGCCGGTCAAGTTCATGCGGAAAGAATATTGCGCGCGGCCGGTTTTTGGCGAGCGACACGGCGATGGTTTGGACGCAGGCGTTCCAATGCGCCGGGTCGCCGGTGCGCGTTTGCGGATTTATTTTTTCGAGGCCGTTCGGCGCGGTCAGTTCCAGTTCAAAGCCAATCCAGTCACACGCATTTTTCAATTCCTGCAAACGCGGCTGCCGCCGTTGCCGGTCGCTGCCCAGCGTGACAGCAACGTTGACGACGCGCATTTTGTTTTCGCGCAGGAACCGCAGCGCCAGTCCGCCGACGATGCACTCGTCGTCCGGGTGCGGCGAAAAAATGAGCGCGACGGGCGCGTCTGCGGCGGCCCGGGGCTGATCGTGCGGTGGAATTCCACCCAGATGCAGCGATTTGCCGTCGGCGACGAGCCGGGCGAAGGCGGAAACAAATGGTTGATATGGATTCATCATGGCCATGCGATTGAGCTTAAATTCTCCGTGAAAACCGCCGGATGCAATCCTAATTCGATGGTTGGATTGCAGGCATCTGATTGAGCCGGCCTAAACTTTTCTGGCGTCCCCATGCCTTCTTGAATAAAATTTACACGTTTCAGAACCAAATCATAAAACGATGGCTGCAAATCATACTTGGAAATTCTTCCGCGCCGGCGGCTTTGACCAGGTCAAAATCGAAACCGGTGCCGACCTCGCCAATCTTGATCAACTCGATCAGAAACTCTGGGTCGCACTGGCCTGCCCGACGCGCGGGCTGGAGTTTGACCAGAGCACGCTCGACCTGATTGACACCGACAAGGACGGACGTGTTCGCGCGCCACAAATCATCGCCGCCGCGAAATGGGCCACCAGCCTGCTCAAGAACACCGACGACATCACCAAATGTTCCCCCACCTTGCCGCTGGCTTCGATCAATGATGCGACGCCGGAAGGCAAACAACTGCTCGCCTCCGCCAGACAAATCCTCATCAACCTCGGCAAGGCGGACGCCTCGGGCATAAGCATTGATGACGCCGCCGACACGGTGAAAATTTTCGCCGCCACCATGTTCAACGGCGATGGCATCATTCCCGCCGACGCCGCCGGCGAGGATGAGGCGGCCAAGGCGCTCATCGCCGACATCATGGCGTGCATGGGCATTGAGAACGACCGCAGCGGCAAGCCCGGCGTCAGCCAGGCCAAGACCGACGCGTTCTTTGCCGAGGCGCAGGCGCATTCCGACTGGTGGAAAAAATCCGAGGGCAACCAGACCATTCTGCCGCTGGGCGAAGCAACCGCCGCCGCCGCCGCCGCCGTCAAGGCAGTGAAGGTAAAAGTGGACGACTTTTTTGCGCGTTGCCGCCTGGCCAAGTTTGACGCCCGCGCCGTGGCCTCGTTGAACCGGCCGGAATCCGAATACGCCGCTCTGGCGAACAAGGATCTAACCGTCAATGCTGCCGAGATCGCCAGCCTCCCGCTCGCGCAAATCGCCGCCGACAAGCCGTTGCCGCTGGTGGACGGCGTGAATCCCGCCTGGGCCGTTGCACTCGCGACTTTGCATTCCGCCGCCGTCAAACCGTTGCTCGGCGACAAAACTTCGTTGACGGAAACTGACTGGAATTCGCTTCAAGCCAAACTTGCGCCGTTTGATGCGTGGTTCACCGGCAAGGTCGGTGCCGCCGTGGAAAAACTGGGCGTGAAGCGCGTCCGTGAAATTCTCGCCGGCAAAGCCAGGGAAACCATCACTGCGCTCATCGCCAAGGACAAGCTTCTCGAACCGGAGGCGAACGGCATCGCGAACGTCGAGAAGCTCGTGCGCTACCACCGTTACCTGTATGTGCTGTGCGTAAATTTTGTCAGCTTCAAGGATTTTTACAGCCGCAAAACGCCGGCGATTTTTCAGGCCGGACGGTTGTATCTCGACCAGCGCGCCTGTGATCTTTGCCTGCCGGTGGAGGACGTTGCCAAACACGGCACGATGGCTGCGCTGGCCGGCAGCTATCTCGCCTACTGCGATTGCGTGCGCAAAGGCACGGGCGAGAAGATGACCATCGTCGCCGCGTTCACCGATGGCGATTCGGACAATCTGATGGTCGGTCGCAACGGCATTTTCTACGACCGCAAAGACCGCGACTGGGACGCCACCATCACCAAGCTGATTGACAATCCCATCAGCATCCGGCAGGCGTTCTGGCTGCCCTACAAAAAACTGGTGCGCATGATTGAGGAGCAGATCGCCAAGCGCGCCGCCGCCGCTGATGCCGCCTCGACCGCCAAAATGCAGGATGCGACCGCCGTCACGGCCGGGGCCGCTCCGGCCAAACCGGCTGATCCGAAGAAAATGGATCTGGGCACCATCGCCCTGTTGACCACCGCGTTCACCGCCATCGCGGGTATCATCACGACGGTGCTGGCTAAAATGACGGGGCTGTTTTCCCTGGGTTTGATGGCCATTCCCGCGTTCATCGGCGTGCTCCTTGGACTTGTTCTTTTGATCTCCGGCCCTTCAATGATTCTCGCCTACATGAAACTGCGAAAGCGCAACCTCGGCCCCATCCTCGACGCCAATGGTTGGGCGGTGAATTCCAAGGCCAAGGTCAACGTGCCGTTCGGCAAATCGCTCACGCAGGTCGCCACGCTGCCGCCCGGTTCGCAGCACGATCTGCACGATCCGTTCGCCGAAAAGCAAAGCGCGTGGCCCAAAATCATCGTGGTGCTGGTCATCCTTGCGGTGATCGGCGGCTGCTGGTATTGCGGAAAGCTGGACAAAATGCTGCCACCAAAGATCACCAGCGTCGGTGTGTTTGGCACCAATGCGCCGGCTTACATTCCGCCGGCACCGGACACCAACGCGGTTCCGACGGTGGTTTCAACAAATCTTCCGGCAACAACTACGCCTTGAACCTTTGATTTTAACAGGCCCGGACGTTCGTGTCCGGGCTTTTTATTTTCCCGCCTTCTGACAAAATCGTTCCGATGCCACGCGAAACCGCCGCCGCCAGAAAGAATCGCACGATGAAAATCATCGCCGCGCTCCAGCGGACTTATCCAAACGCCCACTGCGAATTGAACTTTTCCAATCCGCTGCAACTGCTCATCGCCACGATTTTGTCCGCGCAATGCACGGACAAGCGCGTGAACATCGTCACGGCGGAACTTTTCAAAAAATACCGCAGTGCCAAGGATTTTGCGGACGCGCCACTCGCGGAAATTGAACAAGTCGTCAAGTCCACCGGTTTTTTCCGCAACAAGGCGAAAAACATCAGAGCCTGCTGCGCCGCGCTGGTGGAAAAATTCAACAGCGAAGTCCCGCGCACGATGGATGAACTGCATGCGCTCGCCGGCGTCGGGCGCAAGACGGCCAACGTCGTGCTCGGAAACGCCTTCGGCATCAATGTCGGCGTGGTCGTGGACACTCATGTCACGCGGCTTGCCAATCGTCTTGGGCTGGCGAAGGGAACGGACGCGGTAAAACTGGAGCAGGAATTGATGATGTTGGTGCCGCAGACGGACTGGACGCTGTTCAGCCACTGGTTCATCTGGCACGGCCGCCGCCGCTGCGACGCGCGCAAGCCCGACTGCGCAAACTGCGAAATCCAGAAACTTTGCCCGCAGATTGGGGTGAGGATTAACAACAAAGTAACGAAGCAACAAAGATGAGCCGCTACCAATACTTCGTTTCTTTGTTGCTTTGTTGTTCATGAATTCCTGGCTGCTCCTCAACTCCGGCAAACGCGATGCCGCCTTCAACATGGCGCTGGACGAGGCGCTGCTCGAAGTCATGCCGCGCTTGCAACAGCCCGTGCTGCGCTTCTACGGCTGGACGGAACCGGCGGCGACGTTCGGTTACTTCCAAAAATTTTCCGAAGTGGAACGCGCCACGCATCTGCGTCCGCTCATCCGCCGTCCGACCGGCGGCGGCATCGTGCCGCATGATGCAGACTGGACTTATAGCGCCGTTTTTCCGCCCGGCCACGAATGGCATTCGCTCAAAGCCGAGGAAAGTTATCGTCGCATCCACGACTGGCTGCGGCTGGCGTTTGCGGATTTGAAAATTGAAACCGAACTTGCATCGTGCTGCAAAAAATCGTTGCCCGGCCAATGCTTTGCCGGCCACGAGAAATTCGACCTGCTTTGGCACGGCAAAAAAATTGCCGGCGCGGCGCAGCGCCGGAACAAACTCGGCTTGTTGATTCAAGGCTCGGTGCAGCCGCCGCCGGTTTCGCCAGAGCGCGCGGATTTTGAGAAGGCGATGCGCGCCGTTGCGGAGAAAACTTTTGACGTGCATTGGCTGGATTTTTCCCCGGACACCGGTCTGCGGCAGCACACGGAATTTTTAATGAATGAAAAGTTTTCGCGCCCGGCTTACAATCAAAGGCGATAAGATGAACAAGGTTTTGCATCTGCAATGACATTTTGCAAACTGCGCCGCATGACCTGCGGACTGTTGACGCTCGCCGTCTGCGGCGCGACGCTGACGGTTTCCGCGCAAACGCGCACGCTGCGGATTGTGACTTACAATATCGAGGCAGACACCGGAGCGACGGCACCGCTGCCGGGTTTGATCGCGCCGCCGGGCAACACAAATAATTTTCAGGCGGGCGGCGTGCTTGAAGGCATCGGCGAGGAGCGGGTCGGCGGTGATGCGGCGCAATCGCTCGACATCCTGGCCTTGCAGGAAACGACGAGCAATCCGGTCACGGTCACGCCCATCGTGAATGGGTTGAACGCTTTTTACGGCATGGCGGGGATGTATTCCAACAGCAGTTATCAGGCAACGGAAAGCTTTGGCGATCCCACCAGCGGCAACGGCCCGAATGCGATTGTCTATAACACGCGGACGGTGCGATTGCTGGCGTCCGTGCCGGTGGATCCTCCGGGCGGCGTCAGCAAGCTTGGCTCCGGCAGCGGCGAGTATCGGGAAGTGATGCGCTATCAGTTCGCCCCGGCCGGCGTGGCGACGAATGATTCCAATATTTTTTACATCTATGTGAGCCATTACAAGTCCGGCACCGGCTCGGCTAATGAAAACTATCGTCTCGGCGAGGCGAAAATCATCCGCAACAACGAAGCGATCAATCTGCCCGCAACCGCCCGCGTGCTTTACGTCGGCGATTACAACGTGGACGACAGCGGCGAGGCGGCCTATCAGACGATTTCGTCCAACGCCGCCCCGAACGGCATTCAGCAGGGACAAGGCATTGATCCGCTGAACCCGATGAACAATCCGAACATCAACTGGAGCATCAGCACCGCCGGCCCCAACATTCTCATCCTGCTGACGGAGCACAGTTACAATCTCGAATACCGTGACGATTTGCAGATGATGACGACGAATAATTTTTACGGCACGCCAGGCGGATTGAAATACATTCCCGGCACCTGCCACGCTTTTGGCAACAACGGC
>DATCBW010000282.1:0-9267 GCA_036511615.1 Verrucomicrobiia bacterium
GCTGGTGCTTTGCGCCAAAAAAGACGAGTGCCGCCAGTGGCAGGAATGGGCAGCCGAGACAGGCCGGGAAGATGACCTTGTCATCATCAATGCCAGCGGTGACTGGAAATTCAATTTTATGACATGGGAAGCCAGCCGCCCGGAGGCGGGCGGCGGACTCGGCATCAACATCGTCAACCTGCTGGACGAAATCGCCACGGCGATTTCCGGCAACACCGAGGGCGGCGGCAACAGCAAGTTTTGGGAGGATGCCTTGCACCACTTGAACACCAACCTTGTGGACTTGGCTTTGCTCGCCAAACGGAAAGTCACCCTGCCAGAACTCCGCTCGATTCTCACGACCGCCGCCATCCAGCCCGAACAGGTGCTTGACCCCGGCTGGCAGGAGAAAAGCGAGTGCGCCAAGGCCATTGACGAGGCCGACCGGAACACGACGAACGCCGACCCGAACGCACGGGCAAATTTTGAGCAGTGCCGCGATTACTGGCTGCTGGAATACCCGAACCTGAATGAAAAAACCCGCAGCATCATCACCCTGACTTTTTCCATGCTCGTCAGGCCGCTCATCACGCCGCCCTTGCGCGACATTTTTTCCACCGATACCAACATCCAGCCGGAGGACACGTTCGACGGCAAAATCATCATCGTTGATTTGCCCGTTCAGGAATACCGGCTCGTTGGCCGGATTGCGAATCTCGCCATCAAATACTGTTTCCAGATCGCCGTGCTGCGGCGCGTGCAGCCCGCCGACCGGGAAAGTTTCTTGCGCCCGGTTTTCTTATGGGCGGACGAGGCGCAAAACTTCGTGTCGAAATTTGATTCCGAATACCAAGCCGTCGCCCGCTCCGCCGCCGGTTGCACCGTCTATCTAACGCAGAACCGCGAGAGCTTCCGCCGCGCCCTTCGCAACAATGACGCGGTGGATTCCTTGCTCGGAAATTTGCAGGCAAAATTCTTTTGCCAGAACAGCGGCGAGACGAACGAATGGGCGTCAAAACTTTTGGGCGAACGCTGGTTGAACATCACCAGCACCAATGTCGGCCAGTCGCATAACGACGTGGTTCAGCAGCAGCAGCAGAACGCGGGCAACCATTCCAGCGGCGTCTCGCGCAGCGCACAACGCCGCTTCTTTGTCGAACCCGCGCGTTTCACCACGTTGAAACGCGGCGGCGCACAAAATAATTTTCAGGTCGAGGCCATCGTCTATAACGGCGGCAATCTGTTTGGCAACGGTCAGGAATCGTTGCCGTTCCGTCTCATCACCTTTAACCAACGCTAAAATGCCGCCGCAACCACAACAAGGCCCGTCGTTCATCCAGCAATACCAGTTTGCGAAATGGCTGATGCAGTTCCCAGCGCTGACGCTCATGGTGATCTTGCGGCGCGACATCGGCTACCGCCTGCTAAACCCGCTGGCGCTCATCGCCGTTTTCGGCCTGCTGTTTGTCGTGGCCGTCCTTGCCACGCCGGGCAACGAAGCCGCCCGCCCGATGGACTTGGCCATCTTCGCGGTCATCGGATTTTTGAGCGGCCTCGCCCAACTCATTCGCCGCTGGTGGAGTTTGAACCGCATCCCGCACCAGCACAGTTACTACATCGGCTCATCACCCTTTGACCAAAAATGGTTGCCGGTCTATCTGCGGCAGAACCGCCGTGCCGCCCGTTTCCTTGACCCGCTCGTTTGCGCTGGAATCGGCTTCATCCTTCTGCCGTATTCCCGCGCCCTTGCCATGTGGTTGATTTTTTCCGGTTTCTGTCTGCGCGCCTATGAATTCAACATCCACGTCCGGGACATGGAAACCGAACTCGACTTGAAGGACAGCCTCATCGAGGCGGGACGGCATTCGGAAATTCTTGAACAGGGCGAACCGTCACCGGACGCGATGCCCGATCAACCCGACGCCGGCGTCCCGACCGGCCTCGGTAACGACATACGGGAACACCTCAAACGCCGCAGAAGGAACTATAAATGAAACCATCGTTGCTACCGACCAACATCCTGTTATCCGCCTTTACCGCCATCATCGGCTCAATGACCGAAGTGGAACAAGGCCGCATCAAATTGCGGACGCTGGAAGTCCAGCTTGCGCACAACCAAGAAATGTATGTAATCAAGACGGACTTTTTGCGCGACCTGATTCATTCGCTGGTTGACCGTCGCGTTGACGCCGTGGAACGGGGTTTCCGCGAAACGCTCGCCCTGTATGCCGAGCAGGCCCGCCATTACCGGGAGCAGCAGGGAAAATATGCCGACGCAGAAATCAATGCGACCACACCGGGGAATGTTGCCAGCCTACGCGACCGCCGGACGGAAATTGACCTTCAGTTGCGGGCTATCCACTCCGATGCAGCGGCCTTGTATCAGGAGATGACGAAAGCCATTTTGATCATCGGCGGCACGATGCCGATAATTTCCATCGCAGACCAACAGGCACTGGCTCTTACGATATAAAAATAGCATGACTCCATCCAACCGGGAGAAATTTCTGGCATACGGAAAGCTAGTCCTTATCTGGTATCTAATTCTTTCCGGCATTTTGGCCGTTGTCTGCGTTTGTTTGCTTTTGAAACTGATGGTTGCAAACGACCCGAAGCACACGTTCATTCCAGGTCTCCGGCTCGCAGGTTTGGTGCTTGCTGGCGCTATTGTGAATTATATCCCCGCCTTGATTATCGCGGCAATTCAACTGTGGGTTCGGAAAAAAATCGCGCAGGTTCGGGAAAAGATGGGGCAGGCCAGAGAATTTTCCCGGCACAAGCAGGCCCAAAAGGAACAACAGAAAATGCTTGCCAAGCACATGGATGACAGCGCCAGAGCGCAAGATGTCCGCCAGAAATCTGATTCATTACATGAAGTCATTTCATTGCTCGGCAGCATTGATGGATACATCCGGGTATTGGACGGGCAACCGGGCCGGGACGACCGAACGATGATGCTCCAGAAGGCGCAATTCATCATGGTGAAGCTCGTCGCCAAATCCGCTTCCGGTGAAATCAGCCGCGACACACTTGATAATTCCCATGTCCGCGAACTCGCCGCTGAAACCAGCAAAGACCTTGCCCGCCTTGGCTTGGCCGATGACCGCCTAAACCGCGATCTCGTTCGGATGTTCAAATTGAAGTCGAAATGAATCGGTTTTGAGACCGTTGGCGGTAGCAACTCAGTTCAGTCTGGCGTCTCCATAAATATTTTTACCAGCCACGCCAGCGCGTCACTTCTGATTGGCACGTTGAAGTCCCCGCCCGTCCGCGCAATCAGAAAATCGGTTCCCCCTGAAGGTTGCCCCCAATTTTCCGCGTTGTCCGGTTCGCTTCGCCCCTGCTAAAAGGGACTTCCTGCTTTGTGCCATCAGGCCGCGATTGGCGCTGCCTGAAACTTAAAAAGGAGACTTCACCATGACTGATTCAACCGAAACCAAAACCGCCATTTCCAGGACGCCCAGCCACTTCGCCTACAATGTTCGCAACCGCGAAGGCGGCGACAACTACTGGATTCGCATCGGCAGCGCGTGGGCGCACGCAGACGGTAACGGATTCAACATCCAGCTTGAAACCGTCCCGCTGGACGGACGCATCGCTCTCCGCGTCGCTACCGAAAAAAACAAATAACCCACTTCGTCATTCAAACGGCTGGCGGGTGTAAGCCCGCCAGCCCTTTTTTTTGCTTCAAAATCAGACAAACATTGCCGCCCGCGCACTTCGTTTGCTGCGCTTAGCGCAATGCCGACCCTCAACTGGATTGGAAAAAACGCCGTGGTGAACTATCACCACCAAGTCCCGTTTCATCTGCTCAAAGACGTGCCGGAACTGACGGCGGGCGATCTGCGTTGCCGTTCAAATTTTCGCGCTCGGAATTTTGATTTGTGCTTTCGGTTTGCTGGCAAAAACCGATAATGTCTGCCATGCCGAAGCGGGAAGTTCAGGATTTTATTTCGCATTGGTCAGCGGCCAGTCCATCCGAACGGGCAAATTCACAGCCGTTCCTGATTGAGCTTTGCGACCTCCTGGACGTGCCGCGCCCCGACCCGCACCCGGCCAACGGCTATTTTTTTGAGTTTCCCGTCGAGGAACATCATCCCGACGGCACCACCAGCATTGGCCGAATTGACCTTTATCGGCGCGCCTGTTTCGTCCTTGAATCCAAACAGTTTCAGGAGGCCAAGGCCAAAGCTTCCCAGCTTGAACTCGCCGCCGAGGAAACCGGATTGTTCAGCCGCAAAAAATCTTCCCAGCCCGTGCGCGGCACCGAAGCCTGGGATGAAGCGATGATCAAGGCGCGTGGACAGGCCGAGCGCTACATCCGCGCCATTCCCGATGACAACCCGCCGTTCATCATCGTCGTGGATGTCGGCCACTCGTTCGAGTTGTTTGAAGATTTCTCGCAAGCCGGCAAAACCTACCGCCCGTTTCCCGACCCGCGCACGTTCCGCATCCGGCTTGCCGACCTCGCCGACGAAAAAATCCGCGAACGGCTCCGCCTCATCTGGACGAATCCCGCCGCGCTCGATCCGTCGAAACATTCCGCCGATGTCACCCGCGAAGTGTCCGGCCATCTCGCCGAACTCGCCAAGTCGTTGGAACTCGCCGGCCACGAACCCGACATCGTCGCGCAATTTCTCACGCGCTGCTTGTTCTGTATGTTCGCCGAGGATGTCGAATTATTGCCCAAGAACAGTTTCACGGAACTGCTCGAATCACTCCCGGCGACCGGCGAAGGCTTCGTGCAAAAAATCCGCACCTTGTTCGAGGAAATGCAGAAAGGCACGGATTATTCCGTTGTTTTGAATCGCAAACTGCTTCGATTCAACGGCGGTCTTTTTGAGAACTGCTCCGTCCTGCCCATTAACGGCCTGCAATTGAGCCTGCTCAAGGAAGCCGCCCGCCAGAATTGGGGCAACGTCGAACCCGCCATTTTCGGCACGCTGCTTGAACGCGCCTTGAATCCTGACGAACGCCACCAGCTTGGCGCGCACTTCACCCCGCGCGCCTATGTCGAGCGCCTCGTTTTGCCGACCGTCATTGAACCGCTCCGCGCCGAATGGGAACACGTCCGCGCCGCCGTCCTCACACAAGCCCGCGCCGGCAACCTAAAAAAAGCCCGCGCCGAGGTGAATGCGTTTCACGAAAAATTATGCCGGTTGGTCGTGCTTGATCCCGCGTGCGGCGTTGGCAATTTCCTTTACGTCTCCTTGCAACATCTAAAAATTCTGGAGGGTGAAGTCCTCGATTTCGCCGCGCAGTTTGGCGACACCTTCAAACTTGAACTTGCCACCAACACCATTGACCCGCACCAATTTCTTGGCCTGGAAATCAATCCCCGCGCAGCCGCCATCGCGGAACTGGTTTTGTGGATTGGCTACCTGCAATGGCATTTCAAATTGCACGGCAAACGCACGCCGCCAGAACCGATTTTGCGTGCGTTCAAAAATATCCAGTGCCGCGACGCCGTGCTCAAATACGACGGCGAACCGCAGCCCGCGCGTGACCAGGCCGGAAAGGAAATTACTGTTTGGGATCGGCGCAGTAAGAAAACCGATATGGTGACAGGCCGCGAAGTGCCGGACGAAACCAAGCGCGTGCCGTTGCTCACCTACGCCAACCCGAAGCCCGCCGAATGGCCGCAGGCCGATTTCATCGTCGGCAATCCGCCGTATATTGGAGCGCGCACCATGCGCCCAGCACTTGATGACGGTTACATTGACGCACTGCGTGCAACCTATCCAGAAATCCCGGAGAACGCCGACTTGGTGATGTATTGGTGGCACAAAGCCGCCGAACTTGTCCGTGCCAGCAAGGTCAAACGGTTTGGCCTCATTACCACCAACAGCTTGCGGCAGTCATTTAATCGGCAAGTGACCGAAGTTCAATTGTCCGCACGTCCGCCACTTTCGCTGGCATTTGCCGTTCCCGATCATCCGTGGGTGGACACGGCAGACGGCGCAGCGGTCAGAATCGCCATGACGGTTGGCATAGCTGGTAATCATTCTGGCGAATTGTTGGAAGTGACCGGCGAAGAAACGCAGCACGACGGTTCTGAAATAATTTCCTTCAAGTCACAGGTCGGAAAAATTCAACCTGACATTCGCATCGGCGCGGAGCTTTCCTCAACCAAAGCCCTTGTAGCAAATGCCCCATTTTGTTGCGTCGGTTATCAATTAACCGGAACAGGTTTTGTTCTTACGCGCGACGAAAAAAACGAATTGTCGAAAAGTGAAAACAAGGTAATTGCGCCGCTACTTTCAGCAAGGGACATCACGCAAGAGTCGCGGGATTTATTTGCAATTGACTTGTTTGGTTGGTCGGTTGAGGCAGTCAGACAAACTTTACCGGCGGTATATCAGCGAATTCTTACTCGCGTGAAACCGGAGCGGGATGCAAACGCTCGCGCGTCTGTCCGTGACCGCTGGTGGATTTATGGCGAAGCCCGAAGCACTTTTCGCCCGGCATTGGCGGATTTGAAACGCGCGATTGTCACGCCGCTGACAGCCAAACATCGCCCATTTGTTTTTTGTGACGTGAAAACCGTTGCCGACAGCACAACGGTTTTATTTGCGCTCGACGATGCTTTTCATCTTGGCGTTTTGAGCAGCCGGATTCACGTCACATTCTCGTTAGCTGCTGGCGGACGTTTGGGTGTTGGAAACGATCCGCGCTATAACAAGTCGGATTGTTTCGATCCATTTCCATTTCCCATTTGCGGCGAGGCAAAGAAAAATTCAGTCCGCAAACTGGCGGAGGAATTGGACGCGCACCGCAAGCGCGTCCAAGCCCAGCACGGCCTCACACTCACCGGTCTTTACAACGTCCTGGAAAAAATCCGCACTGGTGAAAAACTCACCGACAAGGAAAAGGTCATCCACGACGCCGGCCTCGTCTCCGTCTTGAAACAGTTGCACGACGACCTCGACGCCGCCGTGTTCGCCGCCTACGGCTGGCCGGCCACGTTGACCGACGCGGAAATTCTGGAACGGCTCGTTGCCTTGAATGCAGAGCGCGCCGCCGAGGAAAAGCGCGGCATTGTTCATTGGTTGCGCCCGGAGTATCAGGCCAAAGGCCAAGCGGAAATGATTTTGCCCGCCGGTCAGGACAAGCCGGCGAAAAAGGCCAAGACCAAAACTGCCGCGCCCGCCCGCGCCTCAAAATCTGCATGGCCGAAAAAAATGGCCGAGCGCGTGCAGGCGGTCGAAGCCGCGTTGCATCATTTCGGCGCAGCCGCCACGCCCGGCGACTTGGCAAAGTTATTCAAACGCGCCGAACCCGCCGACGTGGCGGAAATCCTCGAAACACTGGTGACACTTGGCCGAGCGCGCAAACAGGGCGGAAAATATTCACGATGAAAGCGCAGTTCAAAATAGTCATCGTCGCCCTGACCGTGCAGGAAATCCTCGACGAGCACATCGCGAAGAAACTGGCATAGCAAAAACCAATGAGCGTTCCGAAACTAGACAAGTTTACATATAAAATTGCTTTTTCATCGCCCGCCCATTTTAGCGGCGAGATGCAAACGGATTCTTTCTGTCTGACACACGCTTGGCCAATGCATAAGAACAATATGGAGATATTCGACCCATCAGGCCGTTTTCATCGCTCCTTCTTTGTTTTGACCTTTCGAGAACGAGAGCTGTCTGATGAAGAAGAAAAGAAACGCCAGCCACCTTGGTATGACTTTGTTGGAGATTTTTTTTGCGTCGTGCTCAGTGCATATTTCGGAAAGAGATTTGATAATTTGGGGTTTGTTCAGTCACATGGCATTCATTGCGTGCCGGACATTCAGCCGCCGAAGGTGCGGAAATTGGTTGATGCGCTGCCGACAAGCTCGAAGCCGAGAAAAGATTTGGGTATAAAGTTAGAATTGCATGAGGCGAAGTCGCTTTTACCCATACTTGATGCTGTGTTTCTGGAGATAAATGAAAATAAACCTGTAGCGAAGGAATTAGACCTCGCTTTCGCTGCTGGCCGCTTTTACCTGCAAGCATTGCAACTTTTTGAATCTGATCCAGAACTTGCGTTTCTCAGCTTGGTAAGTGCGGGAGAAGTTCTTGTTAGTGGGCTCGATTTTTCCGGGGATGGCATTTATGGCAACGACACGGAGGAACTTCTAATCGAAATTAAAGAGAAGTTGGGGGATGTGAAGGCCGACAAAATTCGTCGCATCTTCCGGGTTAGTCGCAAGTTTCGTATTGGCTTGTCGAAGTTGGTGAATGAGTCCTTTTTTGAAGGGAGCGAAAGTCAGGACGAGTTTTTCAGATTCAAACCCGATGAATTTGATATGCGGATGGCAGCAGCTTATGACCTACGCAGCAATTTCCTTCACGAGGGGAAGAAATTTGGAGGTTGGGTTGAAATCATGAGCCATATAAATGCGGAGGTCAGCATTGGAACACCGGCTCATGGTGATGCCGAATGGAAGAAACTCATTTCACGCATTCCGACTTTGGTAGGAATGGAACGAGTTATTCGGTTTTGCCTCCTACGTTTTTTGCATCAAAAGGTTTGTCCGATTCATGTGAAATTGAACTAAGAATATGACCCGCATCAAGTGCCATGAATTTAGCGGACAGGTCAGCGACCATGCCCGGACGTGTCCGCATTGCTGTGCGCCGGTCATCGTCGCCCTGACCATGCAGGAAATACTCGACGAGCACATTGCGAAAAAATTGGCGTGAAGCTTTTTCCCATGAAACTCGCACAAGGATCACAGGTCGGACAATGGATGCTTCAAAGAGAGATAGGCAAAGGTGGTAATGGTGTCGTATGGTTGGCGAACAATTCTGAAGGGAAAATGGCTGCAATAAAGTTTCTTCATTCGGACTACTTTGGCAAACAACGTGAAGCGAGGTTTCGAGATGAAATAAAGTTCCTAACAAACGAATCCAATCGGCTCGGCATACTGCCTCGGATTGATTCTTACGAGCCGGTTATTTCTACCGAGGAAGACCGCCCTTGGCTTGCAACTCCATTTGCGAAGTGCTTTACGGATTTAGAATTAGCAGGCGTCGCAATGCTCCCGGAACTTGTTCGTCATATTGAAGCCATCGCTCAAACGCTCGTGAAGTTGCATGACGAAAACAAATATCACCGCGATTTGAAACCGGAGAATATTTTCATGTTGAACGATATTCCGGTAATCGGTGATTTCGGCCTCGTTGATTTTCCAGAAAAAGAAGCAAATACGAGAGACAGCGAAGTCCTAGGTTCACGGAATTATACTGCCCCAGAGCTGGAAGGCGATGCGGCAGACACACCGGCTGGCCCGGCGGATGTTTA
>DATCBW010000283.1:0-15342 GCA_036511615.1 Verrucomicrobiia bacterium
TGTTCATCGGCCCGCTGCCGACACCCGGCGTCGCTTACGTCACGCGCAGTTTGCGCGCCGATGCCGGCATCGTCATCACGGCCTCGCACAATCCCTATACCGACAACGGCATCAAATTTTACCGCGCCGACGGCTACAAGCTGGATGACAAAATTGAAGATCGCATTGAGGAACTTGTTTTCTCCGGTGAAGTGGAAAAAATTCGCCCAAGCGCGGAACACATCGGCAAAGCCGTGCGCATTGACGATGCGCTGGGCCGTTACATTGAATTTGCCAAATCCTCTTTTCCCAAAGGTCTCACCCTTGAGGGCGTAAAAATTATTTTGGACTGCGGCCACGGCGCGGCTTACAAGGCGTCGCCTTGCGTGCTGCGCGAACTTGGCGCGGAAGTCATCGTCTATGGCAATTCGCCCGACGGCAAAAACATCAATGAAAACTGCGGTTCCATGCACCCGGAAGCGATGTGCAAAAAAGTCGTGGAACACGGCGCGTGCCTTGGCATCGCGCACGACGGCGACGCCGACCGCGTTTTGCTCTGCGACGAAAATGGAAAACTGATTGACGGCGACGACATCATGGCCATCGCCGCGCTGGAAATGCTCGAACATAACACGCTCGCGGAAAAAACCCTGGTGGCCACCGTGATGAGCAACGCCGGTCTGGAAGCGGCGATCAAATCCGCCGGGGGCAAAATGCTCCGCACCGCCGTCGGCGACAAGAACGTGATTGATGAAATGCTCAAGAACGGCTTAAACTTCGGCGGCGAGCAGAGCGGCCATCTGATCTTCCGCGATTTCGGCACGACGGGCGACGGCCTGGTCGCCGCATTGCAGATTCTCCGCATCATGAAATCAAAGGAGACGCCGCTCTCCAAACTGGCAAAATGCTGGACGCGCTTTCCACAGCTTGTAACCAACGTGAAAGTGCGCGAGAAAAAGCCGTTTGAGGAACTCAATGGCGTGAACAAACTGGTGGCCGACGCGGAAAAGGAATTGTCCGCGCAAGGCGGACGTTTGCTGCTGCGTTATTCCGGCACGGAACCGAAGGCGCGTTTGCTGGTGGAAGGCCGCGACGAAAAAACTTTGAGAAAGTGGTCGGAAAAAATCTGCGGCGCGATCCAGAAGCAGATTGGGATTTAACTTTGCCTTTGCTGATTGAGAAACTCATTTACTTCAGCTTGAGAAGTAAATCGGAATTTATGGCCGGCAAAATTCGCGAACATTTGAAGATGTCCCGATTGTGAGCACAAGTTTGTTCTTATCCAATATTGTTCCGCCCAAAGAAGCAGTTTACTAAAATTTTCTTCTGCTTTGACTGCCGATAATTGGCGCGAACTTTCCGAGCCGCCCGATATAAGTCCTTTGTGACAGGCAGACCAATCCATGTCTAAAAATATGAGCGATTGCGTTCGCGCTAAAAAAAATGTCGCTAATTCTCCGAAGACGCCTTCCGCAATCCACGAGTCGTCTTTTTGTCTTTGTTCAATTTCGCTCTTTATTTCATCGTTCGGCCTTTTTTCATTAAATCCGCCCGGCATCCAGAAAATTTGGTCGAGATGAACAACGGGAACGGAGTAAATCGCGGACAATGATTTGGCTAAATAACTTTTGCCAGAACCGCTATTGCCAATTATCACAATTCGACTCAACATATTTTTTGGACTGCCAGAATTTCAGGCCATTTCGGAAAGTCCAGAAAAGTTTTTAGCCACGGATTAAACGCGGAAAGCATCCGCAGATTTCGCAGATTCACGCAGATGAATTTGTCCAAAACAAATCTGCGAAAATCCGCTCAATCTGCGGACAAAAAATCGGTGCTTCATCCGTATTCAATCCGTGGCTTGATCAAAACCGCCCCGTCACGCCCGCCGCGAAGAACCGGATCAGCGCCGGAAATCCGTAGGCTTCCTGATAATGGTCGTTGAGCAGATTTTCCACGCGGCCATAGACGGAAAAGTTTTTGGTCACGCGGCAATTCAATCCCAAATCCACCTTGGTGTAACCGCCCATGCTGACGACCGGCGGCTGCGAATAGTTGTCGTAATTGTTGTCCGTCCGGCTACCGGTGAACGACGCACGGGCGGTGGCTTCCAGCCGGGGACAGATTTTCCAGTCCAGATCCAGGCTGCCGCCGTTGCGCGAACGACGGACCAACGGTTGGTCCGTGTCGAGGTCTTTCGCATCGAGCCAGGTGTAGGCGGCGCGGACGGTGAAGTTGGTGAACGGCGTCCAGCTCACAAAATTTTCCAGCCCCAGTGTCCGCGCGCGTCCGATGTTTTCCGGCGCAAACGTGACGCCGGAAAACTGGATCAAATTGTCGTAGTGATTGTGAAAAAAAGTCGAGCCGAAATGAAATTTTCCGTCCAGCAGCGGCTGCTCGAAGCCGATGTCCCAGCCGAGACTTTCTTCCGGCTTGAGGTTGGGATTGCTGTAGCCGGGATAATAAAGGTCGTCAATGCTCGGCGCGAGAAAGCCCGTGCCGATGTTCGCGCGGAAGATGGTTTCCGTGCGCGGCGCGGTGAAGCGTCCGCCGAATTGATACGTTCCGTGCGTGCCAAACGCGCTCGAATCGTCCACGCGTCCGCCGGCAGTCAACGTCACGCGCGAACAGGGCAGGTAATCGTATTGTGCGTAGGCCGAGCGCGTGTCCACCGTCCGGTCCAGTGCGCTGTAATTGTCGTGATAATTGGCCGAGTCGTCCTGATAGGTTCCGCCGATGAGGATTTTGAGCTGCTCGGTGGGCGTAAAAATATTCTGGAAATCCACACGGTTGCGGTCGGCGATGGTGGTGGAGGAATAATCGTCGAAAAAGTAAGGCGGGTTCGGTGCGGGTTCATCAAAGACGCCGCGCTCATGCGAATGGGAAACGGTTATTTTCGAGTTCCACCAGTCAAACGGAGCCGCTTCCAGCGTCAGGCCAATGAGATAATTTTCATTTTTCAGTTTGTCATTCGGATCGTCGGTGTAAATGTCATTCGGCGAACCGTCCTTGGATTTGAGGTAAGTCGTGAGCAGGCTGGCTTTGAGCCAGTCATTGATTTTGTAGCCCAGATGGCCGGAGAAATTGATGCCCTGGTAGGCGCTGTTAATCCGGTCGTTGTCGGTGGAATGAAAACTGCCGTCGCCGGAAAGGGAAAATTTTCCTTCGCTGGCCGAAAAAGTTCCACGCGTGAGCAGGCTGTTGAACGAACCGTATTCAACTTGCACCGAACCCGTGGGCGGGCCGCCGCCGGTTTTCGTGACGATGTTGATGACGCCGCCAAGCGCCTCGGAACCGTAGAGCGTGCTTTGGGGACCGCGCAGAATTTCGATGCGCTCAATGTTGTTGACCGGGAGCGTGCTGAAATCGAAGGCGTTGTTGAAGGCATTGTTGATGGGAATTCCATCCAGCAGCACGAGCGTGCCGTCGCTGTTTGCGCCGCGCAAAAAAACGCCCATCTGCGATCCGGGCTGGCCGGTGGTGGCGACATCCACGCCCGGTTCGCCGCGCAAAATATCGGCGACGAACGACTGCTGGCTCCGGGCAATTTCCTCGCGGGAGATGACCGTTGCAGAACTCGATGAATTGGCCGGCGCGGTGGCAATGCGCGTGGCCGTGATGGTGATTTCTGGAAACGTGGTGATCTGATTGGTGTCGGCACTGGCGCTTGCGGGAACATTGTTGTTGTCCGCAGCGCACAATAATGTGGGCAGGACAAACAGACTGGTGAACAAACAGGGAATGATTTTTTTCATGGGCTGATCTTTCAATTTGGTTCGCTAAAAAATTTTACGCGAACAGTTTTGGTTGAGAGACCAGCGCGAAGCCTGAAAATAAAAAACCTCCAGACTTCGCAAACGAGGAATGGAGTTTAATTCGACGAGCCGTCCAAAAACAGTTTGGCCGGACTGGCCTCATCCTTCTCTTTGCGGAGAAGCGCCCCGATACGCTCGAAGCCGACGAGTGCAATCAAACCGGTATCCTGACTTCGGCCTCAAACCTCATTCCGCCTTCCCGATCCTGCGATCAGTGGCACTGGAATTTGTAGCCGTTACAGTGGCGCAACCGTCCCGGATTTTCACCGGGTTCCCTGACATTTGACTGCGATGGTTGGCGGAAACTGTTCCGCCGGTTTCAAAGAACGGCTCTGTTTTACGCCGAAACAAAAATAATTCCAAGCAAATTTTTCCAAGCTTTACGCCGCCGCCTGCTTGCTGCAAGATTCCGCCGTTAACGCGCCTGGCAACCCGGCAACCGCTCCATATATGGTTCAAGTCGAAGGTCTCACCAAACTTTACGGCGATTTTACCGCCGTGAACGAACTCTCATTCTCCATTCAGCCCGGCGAAGTCGTCGGCCTTGTCGGCCCAAACGGCGCAGGCAAGACCACCACGCTGCGCTGTCTGGCCGGCATTATTCCGCCCACGCGCGGCACCGTGCGCGTCGGCGGCCACGACATTGTCCGCGATGCGCTGGCGGCGAAGAAACAGTTCGCCTTTCTCACGGACGAACCGCGCCTGTTTGATTATCTCACCGTCTGGCAGCATCTCAACTTCGTCGCGCGGATTTACTCGGTGGCCGATTACGAAAACATCGGCACGCAACTCCTGGCGGAACTCGAACTGGCCAACAAGCGCGACGCGCTGCCCGGCGAACTGTCGCGCGGCATGAAACAAAAACTCGCCATCGCCTGCGGCCTGCTGCATTCGCCCAAGGTGATTTATTTCGACGAACCGCTGACGGGCCTCGATCCCTATGGCATCCGGCGGATGAAGGATTCCATTTTGAAACGCGCCCGCGACGGCGCGGCGATCATCTTGAGTTCGCACCTGCTGCATCTGGTCGAGGAGATTTGCACGCGTCTTTTGATTTTGAAAAACGGCCAGAAAATCGCCGACGGCACGCTGGCCGAGGTGACTAGGAAATTTTCCGAACAAACCGGCGACGCCAGCCTGGAGGAAATTTTCTTCCGCGCCACCAGCGAACCAGTCGTGCCGCCGGTGCTGCCGCTCGAAAACAAATGATCGCCGCGCTCTGCTATCTGCAATTTCATTCGACGCGCAACCGGCTGGTCACGCGGTTCAAGCGGCTCAAGCAGCCGAAATACCTCGTCGGGGCCGTCGCCGGCGGACTCTATTTTTATTTTTATTTTTTCCGCTACCTCTTTCGCGGCTACGGCAACGGCCCGCATTCCGCCGCCGGCCTGCTGGCTTCGCCGGAAAATGTGCTGCTGTTTGAATCACTCGCCGCCCTCGTTCTGTTTGTCATCGTCCTGCTCGCATGGATTATTCCGCACGAGCGCGCCGCGCTGACGTTCACCGAGGCCGAGGTCGCGTTTCTGTTCCCCGCGCCGGTCACGCGCCGGACGCTCATCCATTTCAAACTGGTGCGCTCGCAGTTGCGGATTGTTTTCAGCACGCTGCTGCTGACGCTGGTCTCGCGCCGGTTTGGCGGCAATGTCTGGATACACGCGCTCGGCTGGTGGCTCGTCCTCTCCACGCTGAACCTGCATTTCCTCGGCTCGTCGTTCGCGCGGACGCTGCTGCTGGATCACGGCGTTTCCAACCGGCTGCGCCGGGTGCTGGTCGTGGTGGTCTTGGCGGTCGCGTCCGTCGCCGTCTGGATTTGGGCAAAACAAACGCTGCCGCCGTTGACCGACACCGACACAACCAATTTCAAATCCATCCTGATTTACGCGCAGCGGATTTTGAACACCGGCCCGGCGTTGTATCTGCTGTATCCGTTCCATCTGATGGTGCGGCCGTTTTTTGCGCCGGACGCGCCGGCCTTTTTGATCGCGCTCGTGCCCGCGCTGCTGTTGTTTTCGCTGCATTACCTGTGGGTCATTTATTCCGACGTGGCCTTCGAGGAAGCCTCGGTGGAAGCGTCGCAAAAACTTGCCACGCGCATCGCCGCCGTGCGCTCCGGCAACTGGCAGGCCGCCAAAAAAAATCAAAAAGCCCGGCGCGCGTGGTTCCAGCTCGCGCCCGCCGGCCCGGCCCTGACGGCGTTGCTGTGGAAAAATCTCATCGGCATCCGCCAGGTTTTTTCCGCGCGGTTGTGGATTGTGATCGCGGTCGTCTGCGTGGTTTTTTTCGCGGGTTTTGGCGGCGCCACCCATGCAAAAAATATTTCCGTGATGGCGGCGATTGTCATTGCCATCGCGCTGGGTTATTCGCTGCTGCTGGGACCGCAAATTCTGCGGCTGGATTTCCGCCGCGATCTCCCGATGGCCGACATCCTGAAAACTTTTCCCCTGCGCGGCTGGCAGATTGCCCTCGGAGAAATTCTCGCGCCCGTGACCGTGCTGGTCGGATTTCAATGGTTCCTGCTGCTCATCGGTTCGGGACTGGTCTTTTTTCTGCCCGGCGGGAAAACCAGCCTTTGGCTCGCCATCGTGGCCGGTGCGGCGTTCGTGCTGCCGGTGCTGGATTTTCTGCTGATGCTCATTCCGAACGCCGCTGTGCTGCTGTTTCCGTCGTGGATTCAGTCCGGCAAGGACAGTCCGCGCGGCGTTGAAGCCACCGGCCAGCGGCTGATTTTTGCCGTGGGCCAGTTGCTGGCGCTGCTGCTGGCGCTGGTGCCCGGCGCGCTGGCGTTCAGCGTTGTATATTTCCCATTGAAGATTTTTCTCGGCCCGGTTGCGCCGGTGCCGTTCGCCTCACTGGCGGCGGCGCTCGTGCTGGCGGTGGAGGCCGGTTTCGGCGTGATGCTGCTGGGCAAACTGTTTGAACGGTTTGACGTCACCGAAGAACCGGCCAGTTGAAGAATCGCCGCTGTCCGCACTTGCGCGCAATTCAAAGTCGCAACTATACTTGCGCTCCTATTTTTATTTTATGAACAAAACTCCCATTCGCGTGGCCATCACCGGTGCCGCCGGTCAAATCGGCTATTCACTTCTGTTTCGCATCGCGTCCGGCTCGGCGTTCGGCCCGGACCAGCCGGTCATTTTGCACCTCATCGAAATTCCCGACGAAAAAGCCATGAACGCCCTGCACGGCGTCTGCATGGAACTGGACGACTGCGCGTTCCCGCTGCTGAAAGGTCTCGTGCCCACATCAAATCTCGATGAAGGTTTCAAGGGCGTGAACTGGGCGTTGCTCGTCGGCGCGGTGCCGCGCAAGGCCGGCATGGAACGCAAGGATCTGCTTGGCATCAACGGGAAAATTTTCACCGGCCAGGGCAATGCCATCGCCAAAAACGCCGCCAGCGACGTCCGCGTGCTCGTCGTCGGCAATCCCTGCAACACCAATGCGCTCATCGCCGCCAACAACGCGCCCGGCGTGCCGAAGGAACGGTTCTTCGCCATGACTGCGCTCGACGAAAACCGCGCCAAATCGCAGCTCGCCAAAAAGGCCGGCGTGGACGTCACCGCCGTCACCAACCTTGCCATCTGGGGCAATCACAGCGCCACGATGTATCCCGATTTCTTCAACGCGCAAATTTCCGGCCAGATGATCTCGTCTGTGATCAAGGACGAGGCTTGGCTCAAGGGTGAATTCATCACCACCGTGCAACAGCGCGGCGCGGCCATCATCAAGGCGCGCGGGTTGAGCAGCGCCGCCAGCGCCGCCAACGCCGCCGTCAACACGGTATATAAACTCACGCATCTAACGCCCGCCGGCGACTGGTTCAGCGTGGGCGTTTATTCCGATGGCAGCTACGGCATCGAGCAAGGCTTGATCTTCAGCTATCCGGTCCGCAGCAACGGCGCGGATTTTGAAATCGTCCAGAACGTGCCGCTCAACGATTTCAGCAAGGCGAAAATCGCCGCAACGGAAAATGAGTTGAAGGAAGAAAAATCGCTCGTGACCGACTTGCTCCCGAAATAATCAGCATTTCCGCACACAGCCGCAGCCTTCGGGTTGCGGCTGTTTTGTTTCCTTCCGCGATTTCGTCAACGCCCTCGACAAGGCGGGCGAAATCAAGCGCACACCCCATAGGCCAGTTTTGTTTCAGAGCTTCACCAATTTGAGTCCATCGGCCACACAGACGCAAACAAAGAGATTTTTCTGCGCGCCTTTTGTGCCGTTTCACGGCAAAATGTTTTCATGTTCATTGACGAAATAAAAATTTACGCGCAGGCGGGGCACGGCGGCAAAGGCTGCGTCGCGTTCCATCGCGAGGCTTACATCACCAAGGGCGGGCCGAGCGGCGGCAACGGCGGACGCGGCGGCAGCGTCATCTTGCAGGCCGACCACGACCTGAACAATCTCATCGGCCAGTATTATGTCCCGCGCCTCATCGCGCCGGGCGGCGACGCGGGCATGGGCAAGGGCATGGACGGCCACGCGGGAAAAGACCTCATCATCAAAGTTCCCTGCGGCACGCTCGTGTGGAAATTGCCGTCGGCAAAACCGGTTGAAAAAATCGAGGACGAGGACGACGAGGCCGAGCAGGAAAATAAAAATCCGATGTTCAGCACGAGCACGGGCAAACGTCCGTTGCTGCGTCGCGCGGCCAGCGGACGCGCGTTGGAAATTGATTTGTCAAAAGAAGACGCAGACGCCGAAAAACTTTCCATCATTTCAGCGAAAGGCGAACTCGTCGCCGATCTCACGCAGCATGGACAGCAATTTATTTTGTGCAAAGGCGGACGCGGCGGCTTGGGCAACCGTAATTTCGCCACCGCCGCGCGCCAGACGCCGCGATTCGCGCAGCCGGGCGAGCCGGGCGACGAAGGTGATTTTCTTCTGGAGCTGCGCATCGTCGCGGAAGTCGGCCTCGTCGGTTATCCGAACGCGGGCAAGTCCACGTTGCTCACGGCCATTTCCCGCGCGCGCCCGAAAGTCGCGCCGTATCCGTTCACCACATTGCATCCGCAGATCGGCATCATGGAATACGCCGACTGGAAACGGCTCACGGTCTGCGACGTGCCGGGCCTGATCGAAGGCGCGCACAAAAACGTCGGCCTCGGCCACAAATTTCTGCGCCACATCCAGCGCTGCAAAATCCTCGTGCTGCTGCTCGACATGGCCGGCACGGACAACCGCAAGCCGTGGGACGATTACAAGCAATTGTTGAGCGAACTGGAACTTTACGATCCCGCGCTGCTCGAAAAACCGCGCCTCGTCGTCGCCAACAAAATGGACGAAGCCGTCGCCGAGAAAAATCTGAAGCAGTTCAAAAAGAAAATTAAAAAAGTTTCGCCGCTGCCCATCTCCGCCGCGTTCGATCAGGGCATGGAGAAATTTCGCGAGACGATTCGCAAAGAAGTGGAAGATTGTTAAAAGTTAATGCGTCCTGTCGAAAAGCTTTTGCAATCCGGTTAAAACTTCGCGTCAGCCGTCGAGAAGTCCGTGCGTCCTGCTGAAAAGTTCACGCCACCTGCCAAGAAGCTTGTGCGAGCCGTGGAAAAGTCCGTGTCAGGCGTGGAAAAGCTCGTGTCAGACGCCGAAAAGTTGGTGTCAATCACCCAAAAGTGCGTGTCAGATGCTTCAAATTTCGTGTAAAACTGCCTGAAAATGAGCCATTTGCGGATTTAGCCCCCTTTGGTGGGGCGAGCGTCCTCGCGAGCCGGCTCGTCAGTAGCCTCGCCCCACCGGAAACTTCAAATCGAATTCAAAAAAACCCGTTGACTCTGATTTCTGGTTTTGCAAGTCTTCCGCCGTGACTTCCAACAAAAAGGTTCATTATGAATAATCGTGAGACTCGACGTTATGATGTGTTCGTTCGCGTGCAGACTTTCGGCACGGACAATGCCGCAGATTTTGCCGCTGGCAGCACCGCCGCCACAAACTTCGCCACCGTCACCACCGTCGTCACTGGCTTGAACACCGCCAAGGCCGGGCAGAAACCGGGGCGCGACACCAGCAAGGAAGTCCTGCTCGACACCATCCGGCTCGACATCCAGAACATCACCCGCACCGCCGCCGCCATTGACCAGACCACGCCCGGCTTTGCCGACAGCTTCCGCCCGCCCGCGCAATTCAATCCCAGCGCATTGCTGACCGCCGCCGACAAATTCATCCAGCAACTCACCGCGCAGCCCGCGCTCGTCGCGCAATTCGTCGCGCACGAAATGCCCGCGAACTTTGTGACCGCCCTGCAAACCGACCGTGCCGCCTACGGCACGGACACGACGCAACGCGAAACCAAACGCGAAACCGGCGTGGGCAACACCGCCACCATCGGCCAGCTTATTGCACAGGGGATGCAGGCCGTGACCACGTTGGACGCCATCATGCACAACAAATACGCCAGCCAGCCCGCCAAGATGGCCGCATGGCTGACCGCCGCCCACATCGAACGCGACGCGCAACGCGGAACAACCCCGACCCCGCCGCCCGCGACACCGCATCCGTAAAATCAAATTTGAAAACGCAAATGGCCTTTCCCGCATGGCGGGAGAGGCCGCTTTTTTAATTGCGCGGATTTTCAAGGGGACGGCGGATGATTCTCCTTCTTCTTTAATTTTTACTCTGCAATTTGTTAATTCGTTCCCCAAACGCACAGATCGCAGAGCCAAGATTGTTAAGAAGTTCAACTCGACAAATTTCCGATTCGTTAGCCAGTCGAGCACTTCCCCGTATCGCAGTGCATTCTTTTTTCCAAAATGGGGCAAGGACTGGTAAGTGTTCGCCATAAGCCGTTCCCTCGACGAGATGTCCAGTGACAATCCGAATGGTGTGATTGTCAAACGCCTCGACTTGAACAAAACTTTGCAAAAAAGCAGCGAAATCTCCTCCGCTTGTTATTTTGACTCCCCTTGCCAAACGCACCATTGGATCGAATACTTTGAACTGATACGGTTCTAAATGGGATGCACTGCCGACATGAGTTTCTTTTTTTGTGTGTTCCTTAATAATGTCGGCGATTTGTTTTAAGACTGGCTCAAAGGACAAGAGAACAGTTTTAGCAGCATCAATCAGTTCATCCCGTTTGCGCTTTTCCCTGTTTTCGATCTCGAAAACATTTTGATACTCTTTTGTCAAAGCTGTTAAATCAGTCGTCGAGGATTCGACTGTTGGCGGGTTTAACCATTGAGATAATTCCTCGGAAAATTCTCGCATTGTTGGACGATCAGATGGATTAGTTTTCGTCCCGCGCTCTAAAAGTCCATCAAAATGGGATGCTTTTGGATGACTGCATTTTTTGCTGAATTGAAAATCTGGATCGTCCATTCGCAGTGGGCCTTGTGGCGGAGGTTTGCCCGACGCAAGCACCCATAAAGTTTTTGACAAAGAATAAACATCAGCCTTGTCAGCGGGCGTGTGTGCAGCATTTTGTTCCAACTCCGGCGCAGTGTAGTTTCGCGAACCTATTGCTTCACTGTCTCGTGTATGACCCACTTTGTCAGGAAAATCAACCAGACCAAAATCGCCGATTACCGGAATACCATCCAAGATAAAAAAGTTTTCTGGTTTCAAATCTCGATGCCATTTATTTTCCGCGTGTAATTTCACGAGCGTTTGTGCAACAGCTTCAATATGACGAACAAGTTCCGGCAGCATCGCGTCCCCCGCTAATTCTAAATCTGTAAAACACTTTGCTAATGGCGTTGCAAACCAAGGTCTGTCTTGTTCTGTAGAAACATTAGGCAGATAAAAATCAATAAGCGGTAATATGCCAAGCCGATTATTTTCATTTTTTAGAAACTTAATTTCGTCTCGAAATCTCGTCTCACGCTGCTTGCCAAAGTTTTCACTGTGTAGAAACTTAATTGCAGCTTTTATCCCTTTAGAATTTTCAGCTAACCACACTTCACCATTTCCACCTTTGCCGAGCGGTTTTTCACCTTTAAGAATCCATTGTCCAAAATGTAGTCCCTGTTCAAACGCAATCATAATTGGCGAGAATTGCTTGTTTTGATAATGACCATTGGAGCACCCACTACACGATCACCGTCCATGCAAAGCAGGCGAACTAAAAGTTTTGCTTGTATGAGAAAATTGACTGTAAAAGCAAACCCATACTTTGAAAGTTGGTCATATCCGCTTACGAAGTAAGCATCATTTGTGGCGAGATTCATAAGTGGCCTCGCATCTTTTCCTGTAGTCTGAAGCCGGAATAAATCAGCAGACGACTCTCCTACTGTTGAACGCCCGCCGCCAAAAAATCCCTCTGTCCAAAATAGTTCGGGCAATTCGCTATGCTTTTTCTCAAGATTGAAATGGGGAAATTTTTGCAAATGCTCAACAAGCTCGTCATACATCTTCCTTGAAGAAATTGGAAATTCCTTTTCTTCCTCCATAGATGCTCCAGTGCTGAAAATTCCGGCGGAAAACCCTCCTGAAAGGTTTGATTTCTTTACCACCTTAATAGGCACGGATACGCCTTTCTCTGATTCATACATTCCTACTATGAAGGCTGTATCTAAATAGATGAGGTCTGGAAGTTTCATGGCTAATAATTGGTTTGATGCAATCCTCGTCACCAATTTTTTCGCAATCTGCTCATCTAGGATTACGGCAACAACAATGCACGATAAAATTTGCTTCCGCTCACGGGATTCTGATCAATCCATAAATATGGGCTGGAATTGAGCAGGAGCGTTGCCCGCGTCGTCCAAGTGTTCAAGTCGGGCGACGATTGAATTTGATAAGCCCGCCCAACAATGCCGGTGATGGTCAAGCCAGCAAATGTGCCGATGCCAAGATTTGCGCCAGTGACAGCTTGCGGTGTTGGATTGTTCGTGATGCTGCGGATACGTTGATTGCCTCCATCAGCAACATAAAACGTGTTGCTTGTCAGACAAATGGCGTCGGCACCATTGAATCGCGCGAGATTGCCCGGCCCATTGGTGTAGCCAGATAGATCATTAAAAGCTCCGGCTAACGTAACCACGTTCGTTGTCGCGTCAATTTTTCGGATACAATCCACACAAGCGAGATAAAGATTTCCAAAGTGATCGGAATACATTTGTTTAATTTCACCGAACGAGGCATTAGTTCCGACACCATCTATTTCTAAACCGTTTTGGTATATCCCGGCGAATGTCGTGACGTTTTGGTTTTGGTCAATTCTGCGAATTAAATGATTTCCCGAATCCCAAACATAAATGTTGTTCGCAGCATCAGCCACTAAAGCGGCAGGACCCTGAAACGCGGTGAAAATTCCGTTTCCATCGGCGTAGCCTGAATTACCCGAACCGGCAAAGACGCTTAAAACAGCGTTAGTGTAACGGTAAATTCTCTCACCGCTGTTGTCTGAAATATAAATGCCTCCCAGTGAGTCAACGCAAATGCCATCAGGGAATGACGAGGTTGACAAAGAGAGAGCAGTGCGCGTGACAAGAGCACTGCTTGTGATTTCATAAACATAAACAGAAGAGGATGAATACGCTAACATCCAGATATTGTCGCTGTGGTCAATGGTCATTTCGACGGCGGATAGTGAAGAAAGAGAAACATTTGTCCCGACACCAGTAATCTGATTTCCGCCGCCAGCAAAAGTCGTGACCGTTGCATTCGGGGCAATTTCCCTGATTCTGTAATTACCACTGTCCCAAACAAAAAGGTTGCCATGTGAATCGGCAACAATTCTGGCCGGGCCATTAAACATTGTTTGTTGGCCTACGCCGTCCACATAACCAGTAAATGCTGATCCCGCGAATGTTTGAACATAGTCGCCGTTCGTGTCGTAATTTTGCGCTTCCGTATGCCAACCAAACATTACGGCAACCGCAACGAAAATTAAAATTTTCAGTTTCATTGGTTTTCCTTTCGTGCCAGTTGAGCGAGTGTGCGCCGAAAATTTATCAGCGTCAATCCGCGTTCGCTTCGCGTCCTTCGCGCGACAAATTATTTACAATTCCAAAAACCGCATCACGGTGTCGCCGTGCTTGAGCATTTTCACTTCCGTCCACGGTGCGATGTTTTACCCATGATGATTTCTCAAATGATCTAATTTTGCTCATTGTGACTCCTTTATTCAGTTGGCTTTTAGCCACACAATTTTGATTTCCTTTTCCACGGATTTGAATTCGTGGTCAGCCGTCACCAGTTCGGCTTTCTTGTGCCTGGCAAGTGCGGCGGCAAAGGCGTCGGCCAGTCCCAAGTCATATTCATTTTTCAAATGAGCGGCGGACTCGGCGAGTTCGCGGTCAATCGGCGCAACGTCCAGCGGCATGGTCAATTCAAAATGTCGCCCTGTTTCCAAGCCTTGCTTGCCGTGTTTGCGTTCCAGCTTGTAGAGAACTTCCGCCCAGTTGACGGCGCTGATGAACATGGATTTGTCGGCCTCGGAGGCTTTGTGGAAAAGGTCACGCACCTGTTCCATGCCCGGTTGCCCGAAGAACATGGCCAGCAGCGCGGAGGCGTCGAGAACGGTGGCCTTCATTTCCGGTTTTCCTTTTCGCGTTCGGCGCGGCGTTCCTCAAGATGTTCCTGCACCACGGATTTCTCGCCCGGCTTCTGCTTGAAGATGCCGCAAAAGGATTCGATGTAATCGCGGGTGACAGGCTGGAAGATGATGCGGTCACCCTCTTCCACAAAATTGATACGCGTGCCGGGCTTGATGCCAAACCTGCGGCGGATTCGCGAGGGAACGACCAACTGGCCTTTGGATGTAACGTAAGCTGCATTCATAATTATTAACTTTCTGCAGAAAGTCTGCCATGAGTCTAAATGTAAGGCAAGAATTATTTTGTAAGACTTATTCACAGCGTTTTTAACACGCTTCGCGTCCTTCGCGCGACAAATTATTAAATTGTTGCCGCCTACAATTCAAAAAACCGCATCACGGTGTCGCCGTGCTTGAGCAATTTCACTTCCGTCCATGGCGCAACTTTAATTTAGCGCAACGTGTCCAGCAATTCCTGCCGTTCAATGCCTTTGTGCTGGATGACTGTGCGGAGGATGCTGTTCAAAGTGCCTACGCGGACGGGATTATGATTCGGAACGGACAACCGCTGATGTGAAGGTTCTTCCGTCTGCAAAATAATGTGGCTGCCTTCCTGATGCACCACGCGATAGCCCCAATCGCGACACAAAACTTTCACCAGTTGCGCGCCGCTCAAATCGCGCGGGATTTTCATGCGCCGGCGAGAACTTCATCGCGCACCAGATGCAACCGGATGCGGCGTGATGTTTGAGGCTGGTCGAAAAAATAGCCGCGCACGGCTTCTTGAACATTTTTGCGCACGTCATCCCAAGTGTCCCCCTGTGTGAAGATATTTTCCGTCAGACATTCGGCGCAAAAACCGTCGTCCTCTTCCTGTGTCACTTCAAATATCAATTCTTTCATGGCTTCAAATTACGTTGGTTGGTTTGATACCGCAAGAATTGAAATGACGGCCACTGGCGGCGATTTTGTGAAATGATTACAATCCCAAAAACCGCATCACGGTGTCGCCGTGCTTGAGCATTTTCACTTCCGTCCAGGGCGCGACGAGTTCCAACGTGTCGCGTTTCGTATGACCAA